>DTPJ01000447.1 GCA_011334435.1 Candidatus Poribacteria bacterium
AGGGTTTACATTCCATGTTTGTGCTTCTATAACTAATGGATACAGAAATAATGTTGATATAAGCACATAATACAAATTTTTTACAATTTTCATAAGCAAATCTCCTTATTTAATTTGGCCAAAGTAATTTTAATAATTATTTATTTCTTCAGTAAACACTAAATTATTTAATCTTTTACAAGTTTCACTTTAATTCTACCTACTTTTTCAAATCCATTATAATCACCTGGAGTTAACGCTGTAAAATAAATTATATATATATCGTTCCCTTCATAAATAAAACTTAATGGAGTACGAATGCAGGTTGCCCACTTTGGCAGGGGAATACTCAGATACTTTTGGACCCAATTGACTCCATCAGTTGAATAGCCATAGCCAATTGAATGACAATCAGAAATTCCATGCGCTAAATCATCATAAACACAAAATTTGACGCCCTTATCAAGAGTAATAACTATAGGATTCTCACAATATGTAAAAACTGGATTAGGCTTGTCATCCCTTTTCCATGGCCCATCTAAGCTACTTGCCGTTACTAATCCTACATCCCAATAAGAAGCAGCATCTGAGCTACCATAAAATGCATACCAATTGTTACCCACTTGAAATGGATAAAAGGAATCAGCGCCTTGTTTGCCTTCCCATGAATTTTTATTCGTATCATTATATGATAAGACTGTATCAGTTTCATCGATATAAGGTCCATTCAGTCCGTTTAAGCCTTTTGCTTTTGAATATGCTCTAAAAATTCTTCCATGCGGATTATTTGCTCCTTCTTCGTAACCTACATAAAAGATATTCCAACGCTCATTTCTTTTGTCGTAAATCGGCATGGGAGACCATATAGCATGTCTCGGATTTTTAGGAATTTTAATTGAATTCTTTAATGTGCTTATCCTTGTCCAAGAAATTCCATCGGAACTTTTCCAATGACCGAAACGCGTTAAATCTACCCCGAAATCTGCACTAATTACTTTCTCTGTAATGAACAGATGATAATTTTTTTTGTAAAAGAAAACTTGCCCACATTCCAGTCCATGACTGATTCCTGAAGAACCTGGATTAGTCTGATCTATTAAAGGTGCATCACTTCCTTCGATAAGCTGTAACGAATATCTCGGTAGAGAACCGTCGTTTTTACTTCTTATTAAGGCGGATTTTTCATTATGTAAAATGCTCTTATTTATATCCCTTGTGCCTCGAACTTTCAGTTGTGAAAATATTTTCTTTTTTATAATAACTTTATTTTCGTTAAAGTCATTTAATCTGCATAAATCATTTATTATCGACATACAAAAAAGATGATTCGAGAGTAAGCAAATCATTAAAATAATAATTTGAAGTTTTGGCTTAACCAAACAATTGTTTGAAAAACTAATTCTAATACTTTTTCGTTTCATTTTTTATTCTTTTTATTATTGGAGATGACCAGAATTTACCTTTCAATAATGTCAGAGCAAGCTTATTTATCGATCAATGCCCCCGGAACTTCAGGACGAGCCTTAGCATCAGGATTAGTAAGCCTCCATATAGGTGATGGATACATGTAGTCCATATACATTGGTTGTGGCATCCATACGCGGTATGAATTTTTGTCACTCCACAGATTACCCGCCGAAGAGAAATCACACATTATTAACGTTTTCACATGATGATCAAAAAAATGTGATGGTCTAACAAGAAATGGCACTTCAAATGCCATCCAAATATTATCAGGCTTGGATTTGACCGGTTTAAGCGTAAGATATTCTTGAGTATCTGTAGGTAATAAACATTGTTTTATTCTAACATAACCTTCATATACTGGTGGATTAGTTTCCAATGACGGAGAAGACTTTATAGTGGTATCTAACTTTGCCGCACTATCACGTGAAGTTAACAGCCAGACACATGTATCCTGGGGTTCCACTAAACGATTATCAAGTGTTAATACAATCGGACCACGCATTATTGCAAGGTCAGGGGCACCACTCGGAGCCGGGATTATACGCCCACGAAGATCGAGCTTTAGAATAACTTTATCACCGTTCTTCCAGGTTCTGCTTATCTTTGCATAGGTACCCGGGACACATTTTATTGTCATTCCATTTACACTCAACTCATTTTTCTTACTCCATTCAGGAATCCTAAGCCCTAAAGTGAATTTTTTAGTCTTGGCAGGCTGAATGGTAAGATTTACTTCATCGCCAACAGGATAATCAGTTGCCTGGAGAATATTCACATTCGTTCCATCTGATAATTTTTCTCCATACGAGCCCTGTGCATAAAGATTAACAACTACCCCTTCTCTTGATCCCATCACTGCCCAGCGGGGAGTCATTAGTAAGGCACGGGGACCACTGGCTACGCAACAACTCAGCCCTACATCTGGATGTTGTTGGTGACTTGGTACTCGCTGTCCTATGAGGGGTGAGAAATAGGCAAACCAGTCTCCCTTAGGAGTCATTGCTCCTAATAGAGCATTATAAAGTGACACTTCTAATTCATCAGCCCAAATCGGATTACCAGTTATTTTCAAAAGTTGATAACAATACCTCATCCAGGTTACAGTTACACATGTTTCAACTGGTTGAGGAAGCATCTCGGTTTGCTCTCTTACTCCATCACACCATAATTCTTGATTGGAAGCGGTACCGGTAATCATACGTTCGTATTTGCGAATACTATTGCCAAACTTCACTCCAGCTTCAAGATACTTTCTTTCTCCTGTCACTTTGTACAATTCTAAAACACCTTCAAAGTTGGACATCATCTCGAATGCCTTTGGGGCATCTATTTTGATAGGCGGTACACCGGCAAGCGCATTTTCAATTAGGCGCAAACCTGTGTGTGTAAACTTATTAGGTACATCCCACTGATGGACAATATACTTGGCGAAATCTAAATAATTTTTATTCCCGGTGCGTTCATATAAAAGCACTATAGCCCTAAGGATTGAAGTTGATGGTAATCCTTTGAGTAAAGGTAGTCCATTTTCTGCTATATTAACTTTCCCCGGCCCAACTTTTGTTAGAAGTAGATCAGCTACTCGACAAGCCGCTTCAAGTACTTTCTTATCTTTTGTTTGGTCGTAATATGCAATCAATCCAAGCAAAGTATATTTTTGTCCCCAAACATCCCATCCCCACAGATAATGTTGTTTGTCATAAGTCCCAATATATCCGTCAGGAGTTTGAGTTTCAAGCAATTCATTTAAGGCCGTATCAATTACCGCGAGATGTTCGGCAGTAGGTTGATAAGAATAAGCCAACATTGCAGATGTAAACCATTTGCCCCAATATTCACAACGAAAGCCTCCGAAATCATTTTCAAAACGAAGCCGAAAAGGTCTGATGATTCTCTTAATGCTTTGTGCCATTACCCGGTTATCAATGCATAAGTTAATCTTTCTACCCAAGTGACCTTCAATTTTAATTGATGTTGAATTAGCGGGAATAAAAATATCATTGGCTTTTAGATTTACTAGTTCAGTTTTTGATTGTGCAAAAAAATTAGCCGCAAAAACATAACTTATTATGGAAAATAAAAGAAAAACTAATTTTATACTTTTATTCATGCTCACCTTTCCTTTTTATTTAGTCCTAAATTGAGCGATTTATTCACTTGCTTCGCAAGGTAACTTTGCTACAAACTCACTCTGTCCACATAGGTATTGATAGTATACATTCTCTGAGTATTGTTCTACTACACCTTCATTTGAAATATTTCGCAGATGTTTTATTATCAATAAACCTACCATC
>DTPJ01000485.1 GCA_011334435.1 Candidatus Poribacteria bacterium
ACACAGCTTGCGGAGATCGAGTTAGAGCGTTCAAATTTTAAGAAGGCAAAGAACTATCTTCTTGCTGCTTTGGCAATTGATCCTCAAAATGAAGCGGCTAAGACCATATGGGGAAAATTAAATCAGTGATTCAGCTTAACAAAATCAGTTAAAATAATCTATGCGGAACTGCATTTCTTTAATATTCTCTAAAGACAGAGCTTTACAATTAGACGCCACACTTAGTTCTTTTCTTCTTCATTGTAAAGATAAAGATAAAGTCAGTGTGCGCATATTATTCACGTCTTCATCTGATATGCACAAAATTCAGTATGAAACATTAAAAAATGATTATCAAGATTATTCCTTTATTCAATTTATTAAGGAAGAAAATTTTAGATCCGATGTTATTGCTTTGATTGCCCCTTTTGATTATGTTCTTTTTCTGGTTGATGATACCATTTTTGTACGGGATTTTAGTTTAAATGACATCGTTGAAAGTCTTTCAGAACATCCTCTCGCCATTGGTGTTTCATTAAGACTGGGAAGTAATACTACATATTGTTATTCGCTTGATAAATCCCAAAAATCGCCAGATTTTCAAAATATTGGCAAAGGTCTTCTTAAATATAATTGGACTTATGCTGAGCATGATTTTGGCTATCCATTGGAGATCTCAAGTTCTTTATACAGAGCAGAAGACATAATCCCTTTTATAGCTGATTTAGGATTTAAAAATCCAAACACTTTTGAATATATCATGGCGAGCAATAAATCTTATTTCCAATCAGATTTTCCCGAAATTATATGTTTTGAAAAATCTGTTGCATTTTCTATCCCTATGAATATTGTTCAGTCCGAATGGAAGAACAGAGCAAGTAAAAATATTGAATATACAACTGATAACCTTGCAAAATTATTTCTTGAAGGTAAGAGGATTGATGTAAGACAATATAATAATTTTATACCAAATGCCTGTCATCAAGAAATTGAACTCAAGCTGGTTGAACATATTACAAGGATGCTCAAGTCTGAATTTCAGGCTAAGAGTGATTCAGAAGGAACGGGTAAGGAACATAAACCACTTGTTTCTGTCATTATACCCTGTTATAATCAAGTCAATTATCTTCCTGAAGCTGTTAAAAGTGTTGTTGAGCAAACTTATCAGAACTGGGAATGTATTATCGTAAACGACGGCAGTCCTGACAACACCAGCGAAGTCGCAAGGGATTTGATAAAGAAATATCCCACCAAAAAAATCATCCTTCTTGAAAAAGAAAATGGTGGATTAGCTGATGCAAGAAACTTTGGAATAAAGAATTCAAATGGGAAATATATTCTTCCGCTTGATGCTGATGACATAATTCTGCCTGAAATGATCGAGAAAACAGTTGATCTTTTAGATAAGAATCCGGATATTTCAATTGCATATACTGATACTATAAGATTCGGCGCGGTTAACGATTCTTATTGCACCGGGGATTATAATTTTAATAATTTATGTTTAATTAATATAATGAACTATTGCTCTCTGTTCCGTCGTGAAGCATGGGAGGCTGTTGGCGGTTACAAAACTAATATGATTTGGGGATATGAAGATTGGGAATTCTGGATTTCATGCGGTGAACGTGGATTTTATGGGAGAAGGATTCCCGAAAAATTATTTATGTATCGGATTAAAAATGATAGTATGCTTAGCAATGCATATAAACATGATGCTGAGCTCAAAGCCCGGATTATTATGAATCACTCCAAATTATATCATCAAAAAACTATCAACTGGGCTAAGAATGTAATGTTGAATATATCTAACGGCGAATCATATATTCAACCGTCAGCATTTATGTGCAAAATACCTACCGAGGAATATTTAAATGATGAAGGTTTAATAGAAAATATTTATGAAAAAAATAAGTTCAAGCATCTTTCCATCGTTCACATCAATACAGATGATATAGCTGGTGGGGCGGCGAAGGTAGCATGGAATTTGTCAGAGAATCAAAGGATCAGGGGTCATTCATCAAAGATGCTGGTTAAGAATAAACGGAGCAATTCAGGGCATTCTTTTCCGATTCCATACGAAACAGAGACCGAATTACGCGAGAGATGTTATAATGAAGGCTGGCTGGACTATGAATTTCAAAAAAGTTATGAGCTGGCAAATCATCCATTGATACAATCTGCTAACATTCTTCATTTTCACAATCTTCACGGAGGTTATTTCAGCCCTTTCGCAATCTCATCGCTTTCTTACCTAAAGCCTGTCGTCTGGACACTTCATGACATGCAATCTTTTACAGGACATTGTGCACATTCTTTCGATTGTGAAAAATGGCAGACGGGTTGTGGTGATTGCCCTGATTTGACAATATACCCTGGAATTACAGTTGATTCTACTTCAGAATTATGGAAGGACAAGAAATTTATTTATGAACATTCAAAACTTTATATAGTTACGCCATCAGAATGGTTGAAGAGCAAGGTGGAAAAAAGCATACTCAGTAACCATCAGATAGAACTTATTTATAATGGCGTTGACACAGAAGTATTCAAACCTTATCCAAAAGACAAAGCGCGAAAGGAATTCGGATTACATTCAGACAAGCTACTTATAGGCAATGTTTCAAATGGCGGGATTTTGATGAGTATTTTTAAAGGTGGAGAATATGTGCTTAAAGCGATGGAAAAGATGATTGAGAAGTTTCCTAATTGCGAATTCCTCAATATTGGCGCTGAGGGTGATTCAGGAATTCCATATATTAGAAATATCCCGCCAATAAATGATGAAAAAAAACTTGCAAAACTTTATTCAGCGCTTGATATCTTTCTTTTTACATCTCTGGCAGAAAACTGTCCGCTTGCTGTTATTGAAGCAATGTCCTGCGGGCTTCCTGTTGTATCATTTGCAACCGGCGGGGTGCCTGAAATTATACGCGATGGGATTGAGGGTTTAGTGGTAGAAACAAAAGATACGGACGCATTGATTAGTTCTCTAACAGGATTAGCTTTTTCACCTGACTTAAGGGAGCAATTCGGTAAGAGTGCAAGGCAAAGAGCCTGTGAGATGTTTGATATAAAGAAAATTTCAAAACAATATGAAGAATTATACTTAAGGATAGAAGAAGCAGAGGAACAAAGACATATAAAGATTAACAGAGAGATCGAGAAGATACAGGGAATTATTGAAGGCGGAGAACTCAATAAGGCAAATGAATTACTTGCCAACTCTGTCATCAGTTATCCTGATTCTCCTGAATTGATTTATATGCAGGCAGAAGCAAATGTAAAATCAGGCAATATAGCAAAGGGGAAAGCGATTCTTCTTGATCTTGTGAGACTATGGCCTATGAATTATGTATTTTTATCAAATCTCGCATTGATATACTGGGAAGAAGGCAATTACAAAATAGCAGAGGAATATTTTATTGATGCATTGAAGTCATCCCAATTTAATCGCTCTGTTATTTTGCCATACGGTCAGATGTTGCTGGATTCCGGGAATATAAACAAAGCCCGCAAACTTTTTGAAACATATCTAAGAATTAATCCTTTTGACCATGAAATTTTATCCCTTGCAAAAAAAACTGAAATAGAAATGCAAAAATAAATTTTAAAGATATATAAAGGTCAGTTTAGAATTCGTAGGAGAAAAATACAGCTATAGATTTGCTTTCTGCATAACTTACTACAGAAGGTTTTGCTGAATGAGTTACCATTAATAAGAATTTATCACCGTGTATTATTGGTTCAAGC
>DTPJ01000339.1 GCA_011334435.1 Candidatus Poribacteria bacterium
TTACATTAAATTATGGAGGTGGAAAACATGGCAAGGGTATTAATAACCCTTATATTTTCATTAATTTTTCTGACAAACATAAACCTTGCCTTATCAGGTAATTTGCTTGATGGCGAGCAATCAAGAACTCTTTCAAAAGAAGAGTATGAACAAAAAAAGTCTGAAATATCAAAAGATACAGCCATCACTTCGCCAGAAATTAAGGCAAAACTACAAACTTACACAGATTCTCTATGGAGCTTTAAATTCCCATATCCATCTGATTGGACTGTTAAGAGTCTGCCCGGAGGACAAGGTGTTTTTCTTACCCGTGAAAACTCCACTATTAACATTTTGCTATTTCTCGGAAACATCAAATCAAATCAGCTTGTTGATTCAATATTAGAGCAAGTTAAGGCACAATGGCAGAATTATAAAAGTGTCCAACGGATTGACCGTAAATATGGTCAACAAGCAATACCAGTGCAGGAATTCACAGGAGTAGCCCCAAATGGAATTAACTCACACGCCCAGATAGCGGGATTTAGTTCAGGCGGTTTCGCTTATGTTTTCTTTATGAGCGTGCCTGATGATATGTTCTCATCAGTTCAACCAGTATGGGACGATCTGCTAAAAGGGTTTAAGCCTATTAAAAATGGAAAATTATATGCACATGACAAGGGATTCTTTTTTTGGTATCCAGAGGATTGGGATATTACAAAACAAGAGGAATATATCCAATTCACACCTCCTAACGTAGGTATGCAGGGCGATGTTCCCGTTGAGATTTATTTTATGTTTATTGAAAGTATATCAGATGAAAGCCTCAGTGACCCAAAAGACCCAAGAATAGCCAAATATCTTGACGATCAAATACAAAGTGTCGTCCCTACACTAAAACGTGTTGGTGAACCGATACCTGTCGGTGCTAATATTCTTTTTAAATGGGAAACTAAATCTCCAGAAGGAAAAATTGTCCAAGCCTATACATACACTAAAATAGCCAATAAAAATCTTGTAGCACTTGTCGCTATTGGTCTAAAAGAGTTGTTAGAATCTCGCGATGCTGATCTTCGTAGGATATTTGCGTCTATGGATATAAGCCTTGCTTTATCGTCGTCAAGCGAGCCAAAATCGTCAGAAGGACAGATCGGAACTGTTGGATCATCAACAATATCGCCCGGCGAGGTAGGAGAACAAAGCTGGGGGTTCAAATTCCGTCCACCAGTGGGTTGGAAATCACAAAAGACAGGAGAAGGTATCGTTCTTGGAAATGATACTATCCCAGGGATCATAATTGTCATGCCAAATACAGAAAATAATATTGATCGGTTGAAAAAGTCAATGGAAGAAGGTTTGTCAGAAGAAGAGATTATGCTTTCTTTGAGGGGTAAACTTCAATCATTAGGGACTAACGGTTTCGTTGGTGAGTATGAAGGCATGTTTAATAATCAACCAGTTAAAGCTCATGGTATTGGCATCGTCTCGCCATTTAACAGAGGCGTTTATATCATTGCTTTGACAGCCCCAAACAAATATGGAAAAGAGATCATCTCTGCTGGCGATTTAATTGCAAAGAATATCCAATTTTTCAACGTTGACACATCTGGACTAATGCAAAATTTCGTAGGCACTTGGACGAATTATACAACAAATACCGCAACGAAAATAACTCTCGCTCCAAATGGGTCTTATTATGAGGATTATGAGGCTAATTATTCGGGAAGTTTTAGTGACAGTGGAGGTAATGATCTCGGATCATGGGGAACTGCCAATCAAAATCAAAGTCAAGGGAGTTGGACGGTCGTTGGAGATCGCCGACAAGGGAAGATCATAATCAAACGTCAAGATGGAAACGAAAACGTTCTTGAATATAAAGTCCATGAGAAAAACGGTCAAACTTATTGGAATGAATATTGGTTTAATGGTCAACTCTACGGCAAAGATATAAAATAGACATTAGAAATGATATTAATTTATGAAAGGATGATAAGACTATGAAAAAACTTATAATATTATCAATAGCTATGCTTTTTGTTCCTTATACACTGATGGCTTATGATGATTCGGGAGGGTTAAATCTTAAAGGTGTTACAACCCTTAAAACTGGGCAATTGGAGTTTAGAATAGACCATCGCTTTTATGGCAAAATAAACGAAAAACCTATTGATACCTTCTTTGGATTATATTCTGGCGCTGATGTAAGTCTTGGTTTACGATACCTTTTATGGTCAACATTTGAGGTAAATACTTCATTCACAAGATATGAGAATGAAAATACCCTCGGATTGAGTTATGCTGTGTTGATACCTATGTTTAAGGGGCAGATTGACGCTCAATTATTCAGTTATAAGCATTATAACGTAGAGACAAAAAAAGAGGAAAGGATAACTAACGGCTTCGCTTTGCTCTCGTTACAAACCGATCCAATAATGAAAGCAATAACTCCTACCGTTAACATCGGATATGATGCGGAGAATAAAGAGATTGGAGCAGGAATAGGTCTTGCCATAATAGTCTTGAAGGATATGGGAATTATGCAGAAATTGGCTTTATTGGGAGAATATTATCCCACAAAGTTGGAAAATTCCGATAATTGCTATTGTTTTGGCATTAGGGTTGAGACCTATGGACATAACTTTGACTTTATTTTAGGCAATAACTCTAATCTCGGCGTCAGAAGATTGATGCTTGGCAATCCGAAAATTGTCGGAGTTGATAGCGGGTTATATTTCGGCTTTAACCTTAAACGTTTGATAGATTAATTAATGAAACAAACAACATTAAGCAAAATAAATGTTGCGGTAATATCGTTTGGTCATGGTGTTACCGATCTGTATGCTAATTTTCTTGCCGCATTGCTCCCTGTATTCGTGGATAAATTCAGCCTTTCTAAAACGTCCATCGGCATAATGATCTCCATAATGGGCATTTCTGGATCAATGCTTCAAGTTGTTTATGGCTATATCGGCGATAAATGGGGAAGAAAGGCATTTTTAGTGAGTGGTCCTGCAATTGCGGGCGTTTTCATGTCTTTTATCGGGTTATCTCCAAATTATCCAACTCTTATTGCAATTTTACTTATTGGCGGAATGGGTGTATCTGCGTTTCATCCCCACGCAGCAAGTGTTGCGGGAGAAATGGCAGTAAAAAACAGAGATGCAGGTTTAGCTATATTTATGGCTATTGGAACTGTCGGTTACGCATTAGGTCCTTTATTCTCTGCATATCTTATGTCTGCCCCATACATAGGTCCAAATAAGATGCCTTATGCTTCCTTTTTAGGCATTATCTCAGCTGTCTTGCTTTTTAAGTTTATAAAGTTGAAAAAAGTTGATAGAGCAAAAGAGAAAACCGAAAGCATAATCCAAATTATAAGACCAAAAGCGAAATTAATATTCTTTTTGTTTATGATCGTTACATTACGATCAACTACTACGGTTGTTTTTGTTAATTTTTTGTCGCTTTTTATCAAACAACGTCAGCTTTCGTTGATGATAGGTGCTATTGTCCTTTTTGTATTTTCGCTTTCAACTGCGGTTGGGACATTTCTTGGAGGATATATCTCAAAATGGGTCAGTAGAAGAAACCTTTTAATATACTCAATGTCAGCATCATCGCCATTGTTGATATTGATGTTATATTCTAATGGATCGCTTTTTGTGGTTCTTTTAATTTTATCGGGAATAATAAGTTCATTTTCAAATCCTGCAAACCTCGCTATTGCCCAAGAGGCAATTCCAAA
>DTPJ01000679.1 GCA_011334435.1 Candidatus Poribacteria bacterium
GACGCAATTTGACACCTGAAGAGGACAAGAATAAAGGTCCAAAATTTTTAGTATATTTTACCGTTGAAAGGGTTCTTCCATTAATTGGGGACGGAAAAAGCAATATCAGCTTATTTTGATATTACAATCATATTCTATTTCTCGTTATAGCTATTAAAATCCGACTGCAAAGATTAAATTGATAATAATTTGTAAGAGCTCTTTGTTACTATCTTTTATTTCTTGAAAGTTTCAATTTTCTGAAAAGGTTTTCCGTAATACTTTCCTATATATTTCCTATGAACTATATTTAAAATAACGAATTGGTTTTAACTAAGCAGATTTTAAAAGATTCGGGTGGTGCTTGATTAATAGGAATTATTCCTATATAATATTAAATATGAAAAAGGAAATGTTAGATTCTTTCTTATCAGCTTTTTATGAAGCGTGTCAAAAAAACAATTTAAAGTTAACACCTCAACGGGTTGAGGTATATAAAGAATTAGTAAAATTTAATGACCATCCTTCCGTAACAAAAATATATAAGAGAGTAAAACAAAAATTTCCTAATATTTCTTTTGACACTGTTAACAGGACACTTCAATTATTTGTGGAAATAGGAGTGGCAAAGCTTGTAGAAGGAGTGCAAGACATAAGAAGGTATGATGGCGTTACAAAACGACATAATCACTTCCATTGCTTAAAATGCAATAAAATTATTGATATTTATGATGAGCGTTTAGATAAAATTGAAATTCCAAAAGATTTATATGAAAAATTGTCAATTATAGATACTAAAATTGTATTTAATGGCCTGTGCGAAAAATGTAAAAAATAACAGTAATTTTTTCAATGAGAAACCCTTTGGGTTTAAAACAACAGGAGGTTTGTATGGAACATCAAACAAAAGAATCAATAAAACAAAAAAGATCAATATGGGGAAAATGGCCAGATCTTCTGAGTCTCAAGATACTCTATCAAAACCCAGTTGATAACAATCCTTATGGAAAAGATTATAACTACCCTGAAGAATTCAAAAGCCTTGATTTAGAATCAGTAAAAAAAGACCTTAAAGAACTCATGACAAAATCTGAAGATTGGTGGCCTGCTGACTTTGGACATTATGGCGGACTGTTTATTCGTATGGCATGGCATAGCGCCGGCACTTATCGAATTGGCGATGGTCGCGGTGGTGCAAATGCAGGTCAGCTACGTTTTCCACCCCTGCATGACTGGCCTGATAATGTTAACCTTGATAAGGCAATAAGGCTTCTCTGGCCTATCAAAAAGAAGTATGGGAGAAAAATTTCATGGGCTGACTTAATTATTCTTGCCGGAAATGTAGCCTTAGAATCAATGGGGTTTAAAACTTATGGATTTGCTGGTGGTCGTGAAGACTGGTGGGAATCTGATGAGAGTGTTGACTGGGGACCTGAAGCAGAATGGCTTGAAGATAGACGTAGGACTAAAGAAGGTGAAATTGAAATGCCATACTCTGCTGTTCAGATGGGGCTTATTTATGTTAATCCTGAGGGTCCCGGAGGCAATCCAGACCCTGTGGCTGCTGCAAAGGATATCCGTGAGATTTTTAAACGTATGGGCATGAATGATGAAGAAACTGTTGCTTTAATCGCTGGTGGACATTCTTTCGGTAAATGTCATGGCGCTGCACATGAGTCTCATGTTGGCCCAGAACCAGATGCTACATCCATTGAAGAACAGGGATTGGGATGGAAAAACAGTTTTAAAACAGGCAAAGGGCCTGATACCATAACAAGTGGCTTAGAAGTGACATGGACTACCACACCAACAAAGTGGAGTATAAACTTTTTATATAATCTTTTTAATTACGAATGGGAACTGATTAAAAGTCCAGCAGGTAAATATCAATGGATAGCAAAGAATGCTCCAGAAATCATACCAGATGCCCATGATACAAATAAAAAACATAAACCAACAATGCTTACTACTGACCTTGCCCTGCGGTTTGACCACATTTATGAAAAAATATCCCGTCGTTTTTTAGAAAATCCTGAAGAGTTTGCAAAAGCTTTTGCAAAAGCCTGGTTCAAACTTACCCATCGTGATCTCGGTCCAAGAGCGCGCTGGCTTGGACATGAAGTCCCCAAAGAAATCGAGCCATGGCATGAACCTCTGCCAGAACTTAACCATCCAGTAATTGAAGATAAAGATATTACTGAGTTAAAGAATAAAATACTTTCTTCAGGTCTTGGCATTTCAGAATTAGTTTATACTGCATGGTCATCAGCTTCTACCTTCAGGTGCTCGGATAAACGTGGTGGTACAAATGGTGCAAGAATTCGTCTTGTTCCTCAGAAGGATTGGGATATAAATATGCCGGAACAGCTTGCTAAAGTACTTAAAGTACTTGAAGACATACAAATAGAGTTTAACAATAATCATGCTAAAACTGGTAGCAAACAAGTATCCCTCGCCGATATTATTGTTTTAGCTGGCTGCACAGCAATCGAAGAGGCTGCCCGTAAAGCTGGCTATGATGTGCAAGTACCATTCACACCAGGGCGTGTTGATGCATCACAGGAACAGACGGATATAGAGACTTATACTTATATGGAACCAAAACATGATGGTTTTCGTAATTATCTAAAAACAAGATTTCGTTTACTGCCAGAAAAACTATTAGTTGATAAAGCTCAACTTCTTGGGTTAACTGCACCTGAAATGACAGTCTTAATCGGTGGATTGAGGGTTCTGAATGCAAACTATAAAAATTTAAGACATGGTGTATTTACCAACCGTACTGAAGTATTAACAAATGATTTTTTTGTAAACCTTCTTGACATGGGAATATACTGGAAACCAGTTGATGATAATTACTTATTTGAAGGATATGATCGCAAAACCAACGAACTCAAATGGACTGCTACACGGTTTGATTTGATATTTGGTCATAATACACAACTTAGAGCAATTGCCGAAGTTTATGCCTATGAAGATGCAGGAGAAAAATTCGTAAATGATTTTGTATCAGCATGGGATAAAGTAATGAATCTTGGTCGTTTCTAAGTATAGGTAATATCAAAATAAATATTTTTTGGTTCTCAGAAGGTTAACCAAAATAATTCAGACATTTCTTAAAAATTTTTTTAACTAACTTGCCTGAGGCGTGGGTGCCCTCAAAGGCGGGCGAATCCGCCTCAGGCGTATTATCTCAATAATTGTATGAAAATAGCACAAATGGCGATAACTCAATTTATAAAACAAAATAAACTACCTTTTTATAAGAACATGGATCTTATATTTAGATGTAGTTGCCTATTTTATTTCTGAGGCTTAAGCCTCGACTTCAGCCTCAGTAAAAAGAGACCCGTGATTTTTTTCCATAAATTGAGTTATCACCATTTGATTATGTTATTAGTTGGTTACTATAAGCTCTTCGCTCTTCGCTATTTGCTATTTGTCTTCATCCTAAAGCCTTTAGCCTATTTCATTTTTTTAACATCTGCATTTTTTCAACTGTATTTTTCAGGTAAATATAAAAGGCAGAAGATATCATATTCTGGCAATTATAAATAGGTCCGAGTTCTGGACGGGTATTAATGGTGCTCTTTTATATTCAGGTTATAATTAGCATTCCAAAATAATGCAAGGATGACTAATTATCTGAAATAATTATGTGCACTTTTGTTCCTTGTCCTTCAATGCTTTCGATGCGCATTTCCCAGCCGTGTGCCTTGACAAGATGTTTTACTA
>DTPJ01000209.1 GCA_011334435.1 Candidatus Poribacteria bacterium
CTTGATATTATTAAGTTTTATTTAATAAGAGAAAAGAAAAAAAAGAAAAGAGAACCCCAAGGGGACTCACTATTATCTTACCACATTCTTATCCTTTTGAAAATATAGTTGAGGAATTTCTACCACTCCGTTTTATTTAACAGGTTTTCCGATACCATAAAAATTAATTCAGTCAAGCTTTAATGTCTTATTTCAGATGTTTTAAGATTTTTGGATACTTATAGTGCTTGTTTATATCCTCTACATAAGCCATTGGTTCGCTTGGTTCCATTGATAATATAGCTTCTAATACTTCCACAGCTTGATCATAAGACCTTGTTTGATGGCTATCTAATATGCTATACAAAAGCATTGATTTATCGCCAGATTTAAGCGCTTCCAGTGTGACTTCCATCTCTAACCATTCTGGATAAATACGTTCTAACATGATCTTGCGTGGCAATGGCTGAACGCGTAAGGGCTGAATTCCCTTTATATTAACAATTGCAGGGACTTCTACTGCTACGTCATCTGGAACTCCGGGTAATGCTCCATCATTTCTGACGTTGACCTGAAATTGACCCTCGTTGTTGTTGACCAATCCGTCAATTATCGGGACATGTTGTTCAGAAGTCTTTTTATCTCCAAACATCTTTATTGGGCGGACATTCGGATCATAAGCGGATTCTTTCATTCTATTAAAGTGTTCTTCCTTGCCTTTGAGAATTCTGTCTCGTCCCTCTGGAGTATCACCACCGCCAGACCCGCCATACCAACGTTTACGTGTTTCAAGATCGGTATGATACCACCATCCACCTACTCTTGGCGTATCTCCAACGGGCATTAAGCCATACATAGCGTATTGATGGATCGCTGCGGGAGACATCTGTGCAGGAATATCTTGTCTTTCTTTCCAATACGCTTCGCTTTTATTTTCAATCCAATCATCAAGTAAAGGATAAGCATCTTTTCCCTCATAATAAAAATGAGTAAGCCAGATATTATGGTTAAGTCCTGGCGCTTGCCATGTAACTTTATTGGGGTCTAATCCAATAGTATGTGCGATGACGCGATAGCCATAATGCCCATGACATAATCCACATACTTTAATTCCCGTTTCACGAGTCATAAGCGTTGTTCCTTCAAAGACAGGATTTCCAGCCTGAAGTAGCCAAGCATTAGGACATATTTTCTCTATGTCTTTCGCCACATCAAGCATTAATTGCAGATTATGATACTCAGGCATACCAGTATGACCGTAGAAATAGCCATATTTTGCGGTTAACTCGCGCCTACGTTTCATAAAGTATTCATTATGAGTTATCGTCGCAGTATTTATAACGAAATCCGCATCTTGTAATGATTCTTGACGGTTGGTCGTCTTTTCAAATCTCAGATCGGCGCCCAAATCCTCCGCATATCTTATCCCTAATTTATAGACGATGTCTAAGCTTTCCTCGTTGATGTCCATAAAACAGACATTACTACCTTTTAAGCCATCTGTAAGGCAAAGGTCTTTCACCAAACCGAGAGAAAAAACTACACTCCCCGCGCCTATGATAGTTACCTTTATTGACATGATGAACTCCTTTAATAAAACTCTATTCCAAAGAGTTTCGCCTGTTTCATCTTGAAACAGAATATAATAGGTTTTCCTTGATGTGGTATTATCGGATCACCATTCCATTTAACAGGTATTTCAAGACCATCGCCGACTATTCTGTCTGTATCTTCAAAGTTGCGTAATACGATGCCTTTGTCCAAAAGTCTAACTGCAACCTTGATATAGCCAGTAGGTCTGACAATAGCGTTAAGTCTGATTTTATCGGTAGGAGGGATTACAGCAACTGTCGCAAATTCCCCTTCACCATCGCATTGCAAAGCGGTAAGCCTGCCTTTTTGCCACGTTGCCAGACCAGAGACGCTCTGAATGCCCGGAAATAATCCCTTTCGTTTGCTAACATCACGACCCGGATATTTATGGGGAATTGGATGCCCTGTGTATCCTATGCGCCATGTATTATCAGGATATTCTAAGAGATTGCCACTGCATACGACATGTTCGCCATCAGGTTCACCAGAGTTTCCACAGGTTATCACAGGTCCTCCCGGAACACGACTCCAAGTCCAACCGTCAGCACTTGATAATAGCCAGACGTCTCCGCCATCTCTTTCAAGTTCCCATAGCCAAGGGAACATAACATGGTTATCAGGACATCCGGGAAGCGTCGTTTTGCCGTTAGTATACCAAACATGGCTTGGAGACATATCAGCACCAGTAGTGAATACCAATTCAGGTTTGCTGAAATGCCGAAAATCACTGCTAATCGCTCTGCCTATTGATCGGCGACCAACAGTTATCCATGATTCTGATGCACCGCCAACTCGTTCATTCACTTGCCACATTCTTATATAAGCGACATATTGCTTTCTATCAATGTCATAATAACAAGTGTTCATTGTGTCAGCATGTTGAATCATCAAAGGTTCAGGAATAGACTTCCAATGAATGCCGTCTGGGGATACTAAACCAAAAACTCCGAATACACAGCGATAGCCGTTAATATTGGATCTCCTTGCCATTGTGTCTGCTTCACCGGGATATTTTTTCTCAAAGGCTTCCCATTCTTCATCAGTGATGATGCCAAGATAAAGCATCTTGTAACGTTCCTCAACAGAAGTCGGATCAACAAACACACAACCACCATGAAACCCTCTTATTGAACCATCAACATCGCCACGAAAAACAATGTTATTGTCCTTATTGCCTGCATACTCATATATTCCAAGATTGGGCTTTTCCCATGTTATGCCATCTTTTGACTCTGCATAAGCTATATGGGCATTATGACCCGGCAATATTTTGTCTTTATTGCTAAATGGCTCCGGATCAGGACACGGATCGATCGTATACCATGCCTTATATTTTCCTTCGTCAAAGACCTGTGCGATCATTTGTCCCGGTTTGAGTGGGATTTTTTGTGCGGGTTGTGCCACAAGTCTTATACCATAAGGCATGTCAATCGGCTTAAATTTTGCCCCGATGCCATCTCCTCTGAGCCATGCGGGTTGTTTTCTTTCAGATTCAGGAGTATTTGGATCAAATTGCACTTCCCAACTAAAATTGCCCTGACGAACATATTTCCAACTTGTAAAATATATATAATTGCTCTTTAAGACAATAGGTTCGCCATAATAGGTCTTTGGTATTTCTGATAAACCGTAAATGCCGATCGTTATTATGCTAATAAAATAGACGCTCATTGATAACTCCTTATAAGTGAATAAAATCATCAAATCAAAGAACATCGGTCACAAAATCTTAACATTTTTCAACTAATTTTTCCAGAAGCAAATTTTGCTGAGTCACCATCGGTTCTTAAAGGATGTAAAATCGTGTGAATGACAACTATACCTTTCGGGAAAAGAGCAACAGCAATGACATTCAAGGCAAACCAACGGATAAGAGATATGGAATATTTGAGCAAAAACCATACAATATGGAATTTCTTTGATACAGTCATTGATTAAAGGTATGTAAAAAACTGAGAGAGAATCAATCAAGTCTCTGAAAATATGGATATGAGTTCGGACAAATTATTATTCAATTAGACTATCAATATATTACAGGGTGAAATAAATTTTCGCCTGAATTAGCCTTAAAATTGCCGATAATTCTTTGTCCTTCAATAGATGTAACCCAGCCTATAAGTGCCATCGCATA
>DTPJ01000384.1 GCA_011334435.1 Candidatus Poribacteria bacterium
AGACTGCATCAAGGGTGTTTCCGTTGCTATATTTCAATGATATGGTAAAGGTGATAGAACCGAGATTATTTGGGACAAAGAGTGCGGACTACTTCGTTACAGAAGGCATAACAAAACTGATCAATATGCAGATGCCATCAGGCGATTTTTCGTTCTGGCCCTCTGCAGGATTAGGCAACGCTTGGACAAGCATATATGTCTCTCACTTCCTTATAGAAGCTAGGAAAGCGGGATACGAAGTCCCAGACAGAGTTTATAACAACATGATTAAAGCAGTTAAAAGTCACGCAAGAAGCCCTATAACGGATAGCTGGCAGTTGGAGATAAAGACTTATGCTTGTTATGTGTTAGCGATTGCTGGTGAGCCAGATAAAAGCACGATGCTATATTTAAAGAACTCAGAGTTAAGCAGAATGTCAGATTTTAGCCAATTCCAATTAGCAGGTGCGTTTGCATTGTCAGGAGATATAAACACTGCTAATTCAATGATTCCAAAGACGATCACGCCAAGAGATATTAAGCGAGAGAGTGGGCATAATTTCAATTCGTCAGTCAGGGCAGATGCGATTATGCTTGATGTATTATCAGAGATCAATCCTGATCATCCGCTTGTGCCAAAGCTAATTGATAGATTAGCAAAATCCACGTCACAAAATCGTTGTTGGTACACTACACAGGAAAACGCCTTTGCATTCCTCGCACTTGGCAAGATTTTCAAGAAACAACCGCCGGGAAAATATACTGGAACGATCAGTATTAACGGATCAAATCTCGGTAACTTCACATCAAAAGATCAGAGCTGGACAGGAAAAGATTGGGGAGGCAAAGAGGTTACAATAAACGTCCAAGGGACAGGCACTTGCTATTATTACTGGAAAGCCTTTGGAATACAATCAGAAGGACAAGTAAGAGAGTTTGACGAGGAATTGACTGTCCGTAGAAGATATTTGTCCTATGATGGAAAACCTTTAAGCTATGATCAGTTCCAGCAAGGAGATTTAATCGTCGCAGAGATCGCCTGCAAGGCAACAGCGGAGAATTTAGATAACGTCGTCATAGTTGACCTTCTTCCTGCGGGATTTGAGATAGAGAATCCGAGGCTTGGTTCAAGGGCAGGTGTGCCTTGGATAAAAGATGTTGATTATCGCCCAGATTATATGGATATTAGAGATGATAGAATAATACTTTTCGTCCATTTACCGAAGCAGAAGGAAGTTAAGTTTTATTATGCTATTCGTGTTGTAAACGTCGGTGACTTTGTCCTTCCTGCAATATCAGCAGAAGCAATGTATGATCCTGCAAAAGCTTCTGTATCTGGTGGTGGAAGGATACGCGTTATCCCTTGGTGATATTCGTTAGATTATTACTGCTACATTGATGTTATCTGAGAAACCGAAAATGCTATAAACAAATTCACATTTCGTTCTCAACAGGCAAACAATAGGGCTTTTAATTTCGTCTTTATGCTCAGAGAATACATAATAGTTTGCCTGTCCTTTTGTAAATATTATATCTGCGTTATTTAGCTCGTTTCTGAAATCAGATGACATTTCATCAAAGCTTATGCCGAGTGTATCAGGTCCCGCTAATATTACTGACGAAGCGACATCGGATAATTGGACTTTTTCTGCATCATCTATTGTCGCATCGCTGGTAATAGCTCCGCCGCGAACTGCTGAGATCACTTTTGAGCCGTTTAATTCTCTTAAATTTTTTATAAGCAGTTTGTCTATTGCTATTTCGCCGACATTATCATGCACAAAAAGTATTCTCTTAGCTGACCCTGCTTTTTCGTATATGTCGTATAGATGATTTACTTCTAATTTGTCTGCCAACTTATAAAGCGAGTTTTCAATTTCCTCAATGCTAAAATCATATCCTGTCCCAACGGTTCTAAAATCCAACGCATTGCCCGCTATACACCATTTTACGATAGTAGAGAATTTCTCAAATCCCGACAGATTTGCTAACTTTTGATCTAATTTGCTTTCAAGCTCAATTCCCATAACATTGCACAGGTCACGTCTTTTAGCAAAGGGGACTTCAATTCCTGATATTCGCTTTAAGATTCTATGCACTGCGGTTATATAAAACGACGGTTCTTTATTTAATTCAATATTTTCTGAAAGAAATTCAAGGCATTCTTTCATAATTTTCTTTTTGATGTCATCATCAAGACCGAGTGATTCAACCGCCCCATAAATATCGTCTAATATGCACGGAACACAGCCTAATTTCGCTATCAAGTTTAAGCCTCCATTTAAAAATTTATCCAATTCCCATTCTTTCTTTCACTAAATTTAGGGTTTTCTGTGCTATTGGTCTGAGCCTTTCAGCACTTTTAGTTAAAAGCGAATCAATATAAGCAGGGTCTGCGGTTATCTCTTTATATTTTTCTTGGACAGGTCTTATGCCTTCAATGATCACTTCTGCTAAATCTTTCTTAAAATCAGCATATCCTTTGCCTTCATACATTGATTCTATTTCATCTCTGCTTTTTTTAGTGAATAATTCATATATTACAAGCAGATTGTATATGCCGGGGCGATTTTCGTCAAATTTAATCTCGCGAAGTGAATCAGTGGTTGCTCGCATGATCTTTGCACGAATAGCATCTGGAGGGTCAAGCAAAAGCACAGCGTGATTTTGAGATGTTTCGCTTTTGCTCATCTTTTTGGTTGGATCATCTAACCCCATAATTCTTGCGCCAACTTCGGCAATGACAGGTTCAGGGATTTTGAAAGTTTCGCCATAAGTTGAATTAAATTTTTGTGCAATGTCTCTTGTTATCTCTACGTGTTGTTTTTGGTCTTCGCCGACAGGGACAAGGTCTGCTTGATATAGAAGAATATCAGCAGCCATAAGTGCGGGATAATCAAAAAGACCGACGCTTACATTTTCCTTTTGCTTTTCGGATTTTTCTTTAAATTGCGTCATCCTTTGCATCCAACCCATAGGAGTTATACAGTTCAATATCCACGCTAGCTCGCAGTGTTCGCCTATGTGTGATTGAATAAAAAGCTCGGATTTTTTGGGGTCAATGCCAGAAGCTAACAAAAGTCCTGCAAGTTCACGGCTTTTTGCCCTTAAAACTTTTGGGTCTTGCGGAACAGTTATGGCATGGAGATCAACAACACAAAAAATGTTATTATATTTATCCTGAGAGTTAACCCAATGTTGAATTGCACCGAGATAATTGCCGATATGGATGTTTCCTGTTGGCTGGATGCCCGAAAATACTAATTTTTTCATAATTCTATCTCCTCTGGAATAGCAAGCTTATAACAATAAAAAAGCCGTAAGCACCTCTATATTAAATGTGCCCACGGCTAATATAAATTGAATTATAATATCAAAGCTTTGGACACACTTGGACATCTATACACCACCAACGCCATATTCCGATTTTATATAAGTGTTTTTTCAATGTGGTAAAGATAAATTCCATGTTGTGCCTCTGCTGGATTATTCATTGTAATTTGGAAAATTTAGCTCGTATAGTTGTATATATAAAATAACAGAAAAGCATTTAAGTGTCAAGACATAAAGCTGAACTGCCTACTAAATTAATATAGTCTCGCTCAGATTTCTAACTGTTGACTTGTTTTATTTACAATGGTATAATCAAATAATGAAATTTGGTGTTGCCCATAAGGCAAATGTGAGATTAGTTTAAGGCATAAATAATTAGGAGAATTAAA
>DTPJ01000291.1 GCA_011334435.1 Candidatus Poribacteria bacterium
CCTGAAAATGCTATAATTGTGACATCGCCTAAGTAGAGTGTTTCATAGCTTTTTTGTATTTATCTTCTGAATGATTCTACTGAGTGATTCTACTCAAAACGTCTGAAATCATCTAATATTAAAACTTTCAGATCATCAATACATTTAAGATTTATATCATTGGTCAAAAATACTTTGCATCCAGTAACTTTGGCAGTTGCAATCTGAATGGCGTCAGGAATATGAATATCATAATAAGATCGTATTTGTGCAGAAATTTCAGCAATATGGGAATCAATGGCTACTGTATAAAAATTATCGCTATTAAGCAATAGATCACTATATTGTTTTTGTAATTTTGTATTTCCTTTTCGTATTGGAAGTATGAGAACTTCAATCAAAGTTATAATGGATGTAATACCTAAAAGATCACCATTAGAGATACGCTGAAACACATTAGATACAAGGCTATCGTATAATGGATTTGATTCCATGAAGTAAATGACAATCGCTGTATCAATTGCGACTTTCTTTATTCCAGACAGGGCTTTATCTAATTCGGTCATTTAATTCCATTCTTTTCTTAGTCCATTGACATATTCTTGAGCGTCAAGTCCTTCCCATATTTCCTTACCTAAACCATGTAATTCAGTAATATTATGCTTTGGAGTTTTCTCTATATAATCGTTTTGTATTGCCAGATCACGAGCAATAAGTTCTATTAAAGCTAATCTTTCTGAAGGTGTCAATGGTTTAATATGTTGTTGATAGATTTGCTCAGTTTTATTTATTGCCATTATATCACACCCTAAAATTGGAAATTATGTTTTAACTTTCATAATAGTATACTATTTTTTCTTAATAAGTTATTATAGCATAACCTGTATAACAGTCAATATCAAAGACAATCCTGATTCACCCTCAGTTTTTTCACACATCATAAAAACACACATAATCCAAGGTAAATAATGGATCAAGTCTGAGATTAGCCCAAAACGGTGGTGTAAAATTATTTGTGTAAATTTCCTTCCTGTGATAAAATAGATTTCTATTAACATTTCACATTTGTTGACTGTGTTTCTTTAATTATGATCACCCCTCAGTTAATTAAGGTATGTATGTCACAAATGCTTTATAATCATATATGGGGCTTAAATTTATTTTTCATGTTGTACTTTTTATTTAATATTCAAACGAATGTCATCTCTATATTTTTAACTAAAATTGAAGGAGTATATTAACATGATTTTATGGATATTAACACTTTCATCACTCGCACCAATTGCATTAGGTTTTACAACATCAAATGAAGATATAGTGGTTACCCGAAATGTTTATGTTGACTTTGTTACACAGGAACTTAATCCTGAAAGTTTAGTTGGCAATCCCAATCGCGGTCAATATGGACCACGCCATTCTTTGCCAGCATTAGCAGTTTACGCACTCACAGGCGATAAAAAATATGGTGAAGCAATAAAGAGTAGTCTCAGATTTTATGATCAATGGCTTCAGGAAGAGATAAAAACTCAGGGAGCGCATTTTTCATGGGAAGGACCGTATCTTTGCGGTTTTCATATTCAGGAACTCAGAAAAGGTGGTTTAGTCACAGAAGGCGATGAAAAATGGATCCGTGAGATGTTTATCAGACTTGCTGATAATCTGAGCGCATGGAAACCCGGTGATGGTCTCTGGCGCGGCTCTCAACATCGTTCTCAAGGACAGGCGATTGCAAGAGGACTCGCAGCTATGTGGTATCCTGATTGTCCCAAATCTCAGGACTGGAATGAATACTTCAAAGTTGTCTGGAATGACTGGTGGCAATATAAGGATGTAGGCATTAACGACACTGGTTATTTCTTCGGATCATTTATACGGATACTTTGCGCTGCTGAACTCATGGGAAAAGAGGAAGTATTTACTGATCCTGATGTGCAGAAATTCATCTGGGACAGGATAATACATGAAGTTACGCCTGCTGGTGCTGTAACTCCCTATGGTGCACATGGAGGATGGAATTCCGAAGTCGGCAGTAGAATATTAGCCCTTGAGCTTGCTGCCAAACATACAAATGATGGAAGGTATCGCTGGGTTGCACAAAGGCTTATGAATTATCTGATGAAGAATGGTAGAAAATTACATAACCAACACCATATACACGCAACCAATATTGAGATGATAGCACTTGCAAGCGTCCTTTGTGATGATAGCATACAGCCTATTGAACCTGATTCTTCATCAAAAGTTCTTTATCGCAAGGAAGTTTTACGCCTTACAAATGAGCAAGTAGAACAGAAATATCCCGGATATGGTGGTTTAGACTGTAATATGGATATGAGTCAAAAGATAATGCCACATAAGGTTATTATGAGGGGTGGATGGAATCCAGATGATCTTTACATGATGATAGAGGCATTTCCGAGACATGATCCATTAAACCCGACAGCCATATTAGGATTAATGAGTAATAGAAGTGCGATGACAATGATGGAATCAGAAAAATTCATAAGCAGGGAAAACGCAGTCAGAATTGAAGATTTATCGGGCAATGCCAATTATTTGGGAAAGGATAATTATCAGGGCAATAAACAATTGCCAATTGGTTATGATGGCATGGAAGTATCTGTTAAGGAATTCTCAGATCACAAGTTGGCAAGCCATGTGATCTTGAATGTAACAAACTACATGGGATATAAGGCAGAACATGAAAGAGAAGTTTTATTCATCAAAAATCGTTTTGTTTTTGTTAGAGACAAAACCACATTTGACGACTCATTTAAATGCAGAATAGGACCCGTGTGGAATAGCCAATATGCTAATTATGATACAAACTGGGTCAATACATATCTCAACACATTCTATTTTCAGGGAACAGAAATATATGATAATCCTAGATATGATTTGCTGGTCTATCACTCACCGAAGTCAGACCGTAAACTTGTTGTGGAACAGCGCTCTGAACTAGAAAATGCAAGGCTGTCAACACAATATTTATGGGAAGGTAACGTTACTCCAGGCTTTAGCATAGAGTTTAATCATATCCTTGTTCCACATGATCCAAGACAACCAGCGAATGAACTTGCATCAGCTATTAAATTTATCAAAGATGATTCCAATCTGGTTATATTGAAAGTCCATAATGAATGGGTTGTCATAAATCCAAATGGTGAAGAGTATTTACTTCCAAATGATTTACCTAACAAAATAACAACAGATGCAAAGGTGTTATATATAGCAGTCAAAGATGGAAAAACAAATGATATTTTAGCTTTGGGTGCAAAATTCTTTCGCATGGACGACAATGATATATTCAAAAGTAAGGAGCGAAAGGATTTCGAGCAAATAAAGTAACTTAAATAATGCAACAATCGTTTTTATCCTTCATTAAGATTGAATTTCAATTAGTTAGCTTTCGGTTTTTGCTAACTATTAATTCTATAATTCAAAATAGTTTTACTAAACACTCCATCTTTGGTCAACAGGAAAGCCGATTGTTAAATTAATAGTCCAATTCCAATTTCAAAATGTTTGACTTTTCTTTTGAAATTGTATAGTATATCTTATGATCTACGGTCATTTTAATTCATCTTATTTCAAAAGTCATCAAGATTGTTAATGTTGGCTTATGGAAGAATTAAGTTCCTTAAATATAGACAATAAAACTAAGAATGATATTACCAATATAGTTGAGGAACTTAGGCAATATC
>DTPJ01000586.1 GCA_011334435.1 Candidatus Poribacteria bacterium
AATCCTGCAGCTCGGGTTACAAAACAGAGAAGCATACATATTGCTAAGTATATTCTCATTCATTGGATATTTGATATTCAGAGTCTTCAGATATTTCTTTTACTTCCGTCCACAGAGGAGGCGTTGAATATTTAAATCACCTCTTATGTTAATTTTCAATTAATTTTACTCACGAATAAAAAAAATTGACTGACATCACTTGCGTAAAATTTTTGATGCTATTATATTTATGCAACATTATTCGGGTCAAGTGAGGGATACAGTTGAACGTTCTATGTTCCAGGTTCAGCGTTGATCCTGTTTACTGAAATTTTACAGTAAGGCATTCAGCCTCGAACGTTGAGCTGTCAATTTGGAAGGTTGAAACCTGGAGAACCAACATTGAACTTATGGAACATGTGACTGAGGTGGCGAAGCTGTACCTGGGGTTGTGAGTGAAAAAGCAAAAACGAGATAGTGAATGTATCGTTGGCGTTCAAGATACGCGGAACTTCAATTGCCTTTTACAAGATACAATGCGAAGCCTTCCTGGGTAGTGCTAGTCCGTAAATGGCACCACATAACCTTGATTTGCTTAACTTGTGATAGCCAATACGGTATTGATGCGCATTGCCTGGTTTTGTACCTTGGCACTGGGCTATCAACATATCGCTGTCCTCATTAAGTTGCAAGCTAAGGGTTCGCTACTTTTATCTCCCAGAGTGTCACGGAATATTTGCATAACCTATGAACTGTTCAGTTCCCTATTATCCTCCGTCTTCCGTTTGAAGCAGTCATTCTACAGCTTAGGCATGAGCATCTCACCACTTACGAACCTGACAATGGCACTTCTGGTGTCGCGCAAAAGGGTAATAGGCCTCCGGACCCTCGTATCGAGTTGCATCTCTCAAATTTTTCAGAATCACTCCGGTTGGTCCCTCTCCACAAATGCTTTTGTTTTGAATAAACTGTCATGGTTCTCTCCACTACTTAGTATGTCTCCTAGAAGCCTGCTGCCGAATAAACCAATATAGGGGTTAGGACGTCAAATAATGAAAATGAGAGAACGCAAAAATTTTATTAACATTTGGCCATGCCTTCCGATAAGATTTTCAAACTTGATGTTCATGGCGTAGGTTGCTACGTGCATGAACCAGTGGCTCATTTACATATTTCCTAGGTGAGTCGCAGCAAGCAATGGACCTGACCCCACAAAAGGATGCATAATTATGGCAAGCTTATTCTTGTATATCGATCCAACTACAGGCAGTTATTTGTTCCAGGTACTAATTGCCAGCTTAGTTGCTATTATTTTTTATTTTAAAAAAATTATAGCGTTTTTTAAAGGGGCTTTAGGGAAAGCAAGAAATAGGATTTTTGGAAACGAGGAATGAGAAATCCAGCTTCCTTCAGAGATCCAAGCGGATTTGTTTTCCATGAGAACGGTAAAGTTTTCCGTACCATTAGTTATACCTACAAGAATGACTATGACCATCTTATCTCCTCAGGCTTGTATGGTGAGTTGGTTAGCAAGAAAATGCTGGTTCCCCATGAAGAAGTGGAAAACGACAAGCTTGCTGATTCAGATATTTACAAAATAATTCAACCTCGAAAAGTTAGCTTTATATCTTATCCATACGAGTGGTGCTTCAGCCAGTTAAAAGACGCAGCCCTTCTAACTTTAGCGGTTCAAGAAACTGCCATCAGATATGGAATGTCGTTAAAGGATGCGTCTGCTTATAATGTGCAGTTCATTGATGGAAAGCCCGTATTAATTGACACACTCTCCTTTGAACTCTTCGACGAGCATAAACCCTGGATTGCTTATAACCAGTTTTGTAGACACTTTGCTGCTCCATTGGCTTTAATGGCCTATAGAAATATTGACCTGGGGAAACTGCTTATGGTTTATTTGGACGGCATTCCTTTGGATTTAGCGAGCTCCTTACTATCCTTTAAGGATAAGCTCCATCTTTGGGTTTTAATTCACATTGTTATGCATGCAAGAGCACAAGCGAAGTTTGCCCTCAAGAAAAGCGCCATCAAAGAAAATAAAAACAAACTAAGTATTAACTCACACAAGCGACTGATTGATTCATTGAGAAGCTTGATTAGCTCATTACACTTGAAGGAAAGAACCTCAATATGGAATGAATATTACGAGGAGAACCATACAGATGAATATTACGCACATAAAAAAGAGCTGGTCACTTCGTTTTTAGATATCGCAAAGCCGGAAAATATTTGGGACTTGGGCGCCAACACTGGGCTCTTTTCAAGGATTGCCGCTGAAAGAGATATCAAAGTGGTTTCTAGTGACTTTGACGCAAGATCCGTTGAGATGAACTACCAGATGATGAAAAGAAGCAATGAAAAAAATATCTTGCCGTTAATAGTGGACTTGACTAACCCGAGCCCAGCAATTGGGTGGGGAAATAGTGAAAGAGAATCCCTCTTAGGCCGAGGGCCCGTCGATATGGTGATGGCTTTAGCTTTGGTTCATCACCTGGCAATTGGTAACAATCTTCCCTTTTCAAACATAGCGGAGCTTTTCTCAAAAGTTTGTAAGTGGTTGATCATCGAATTTGTTCCGAAAAACGATCCAAAAGTTAAGTTCCTATTGAGAAGCAGGAAAGACATTTTTCTTGGATACGACGAGGAGGAATTCGAAACAGAATTTTTAAAGTTTTTTAGCATAGAGCAGAAAAACGAAATTAATGGTTCCAGAAGAAAATTATATCTGATGAAAAAACGATAAAACTAAATGCCTAAGAACATTTTTCCACATTACTACAACTTGAGCCCTTTCTTGATTTGGTTTTTGTACGTAGAGAAGATTTTTATACTTTATTATAACTCCAGGACGGTACCCGGAAATGTTTTATATCTCATATTAGCTCTTATAGGCTCCCTAGCGTTAGTATACTTTCTAAGCTATTTAACTAATAAGATAGTCAAAGATGCAAATAGAACAACACTAATCACTTTAGGAATTTTGGGAATACTATTCTTCTACAATCTCGAATACACGGCGGTTGATTACTTACTAATCAGCAGAGTGAAATGGTTCGGGTATTATGCAAATACAACCGCAATAATTTCATTTATAATTATATTCGCTACTTGTTCAAAACTGATTATTGATGCGGGAAAAACATTCGAACGGAGTAACAAATACTTTTTCGTAGTCCTTGCAATATTTAGCCTTCTCTCATTAGCTTCAATTGATATAAACGGTAGGGGTGTTGTAAAGCTTCGCAATCCCGTCAATACGGACAATGTAAAGGACCCATCTGAAACAAAGCCCAATATTTATTATATTATCGTGGATTCTTACACCAGCCCGACAAGCCTCAGCCAATATTGGAACTACAAGGATACAGTCTTCACTAATTTTCTCCAAAAAAAAGGTTTTTATATAGCTGAAGAAAGCAGGAGCAATTACACAACCACAATTTACTCGCTAAGTGCATCCTTGAATATGTCCTATCTGGACTATGACACTACCGAAACTGAAGCCATTGATTTGAGCTTACCAGGGCTAATTAGACACAATAAGTTGAACAAAATCCTATCAAATTTAGGCTACAGATTTTTTAACTATTCTCTATTTGATATCTATGGACAAAAAAAATTTTATACTGATATTTATTTCAAGCCATCCTTTGTTTGGTTGAATGGCACCTTATTAGAAACAATT
>DTPJ01000611.1 GCA_011334435.1 Candidatus Poribacteria bacterium
ATCAATATCAAGGTTTTCTCTATCCAACATCAAGTCCCTGACAAATCCACCAACGACAAAGGTATTGTATTCAGCTTCGTCACCAATTTTACCAATGAATTTCAGAAGGTTATAAATCCGTTTTGGCAATCTTTTTAACATAAGATCGTTATAGTTCACTTTAACACCTCAATTAATAATCCGTTCCACCTCGTCGGAATCTTTCAACATGCTTCTTCCCCTTTGCATCTTCTATTCTTTTCTTTAACTCCTCCTGTTCTTCCTCAGTCATCGTTGGTGAATATTTGTAGTGTGCCGATCCTTGCTGACTGACGTGCTTTGATTGAGATAATAGTTTTAATTCAATAACATCAGAGACATCAACTTCATAATTTGGCTCTTTGCTTGCGAAGAAAAAGAAATCTTTGACCATAAATGGCATCAAGTTTTCATACAATAGATGTTCAGGAAAATACAGATGATATGCAGCAGCCCTTGCTCCATCAACTGTATTAAACGCTGCCATGCTATGATCGGTTTTGTGCCACTGTCTAAAAAATCTTCCGGGATCGAAGCTTATAACTACATCAGGACGATACATTCGGATCAACCTTGCAGTCTTTCCGCATAGTTCCTTTGGATTAGCATATTCTAACTCTCCGTCATCATAACCCATCCAGATTATATTTTCAGGTTTGATGCCTATAACTTCGCAGGCGGATTCTTCCTCTTGCTTTCTTATCTTTGCTAACCTTTCGCTTGTCATTTCAAGGTCATGAGAGCCTTTATTGCCGTTGGTATAGAATACCATTATAACTTTATTGTTATTTTTGACAAGTTTTGCTAATGTGCCAGCACAATAAAATGAATCATCATCAGGATGAGCACAAAATACAAGGATCGTCTTTCCTGTCATTTCCTCTAATTTTTCGTCATTTGCCATTTTTCTCTCCTATTTTTATTAAAATATAGCAATTATGAATTAAATAAGGTATAATATAACAGACAGAAACTATATATCATTATTTCTCTAATAGTGTCAAGACAAATATTAGCACAAAAAGGGGGCAGATATAATGCGTATTTTTGATGAAAAAGAGATCAATTATGTTAGAGAAGTCCTTCAATCTGGCAGTTTGGGATGGAACAGAAACGGCATGACAGGCAGATTTGAGAGGGCATTTGCAGAATTTGTCGGCTCAAAACATGCTATAACACGAAATTCTGCGATGACCGCATTAGCCCAAGCTGTGAGCTGTTCGCCAGCTGGTTGGGATACAGAGGTTATATGCGATCCGGTTGTGCATTTCGGCGGTGTCAGTGCTTTATATGAAAATGCTACACCAGTTTTTGCTGATATAGAGGCAGATACGCTTCTAATGGACCCAAATTCCGTCAGACAAAAGATCACTGAAAAGACAAAAGCACTTATCGTTACGAATATGTGGGGACTTTGCGCCCGTTTAGATGAGATAAGGCAAATATGCGATGAACATAATATATTTATGATAGAAGATTGTGCCCATAATATGTGCAGTTATTGGAAAGGCAAACACGCAGGGACATGGGGACATATCGGCGTTTTCAGCTTTCAACAGGGAAAACATCTCCCAACTGGCGATGGTGGGATGATGGTTACCGATGATGACGAACTTGACCATAAGCTATATAATGAATGGGCTTTTGGTGGAGAATCGCCTGCATTTTTTACGCTTAATTTCAGAATGAACGAAGTAACCGCCGCTATTGGATTAGCTCAGCTTGAACGAGTAAAAGGATATATAGAGACATACAACGTATGCCTTAAACATCTTAACTCTGCAATTGAAGGCTGCGAATGGCTATTGCCAAGGCGAGTTGATAAAGATGCTGTGCAATCAGGATATATATGGTGCTGTTTTTGGCAGGGCGATAAATATGGTCTGAGTCACGATAGATTTAAGCAAGTTGCCAGAGAGGTCGGCGCCCCATTAGGATTTGGTTTTGTCCAAAAACCCGCATATAACTTTGACGTCTTTAAGTCCGCAGTTGATCATAACAGCCCGGCAAGAAAGCAATTTAAAAGACATGCACCTTATCCAGGGAAAATGTATTCTCCTGATGACTGTCCAGTTGCAGAAGATACGATATGGCGTATAGTAAACTGTGGGGCGATGTATCCAACAGAAGAACAAGGCAAAGAATCCGCAGAAAAAATCCGAAAGGCAATAGATATTATGAATAAGGGATAAGATCAATATGGGAAGAATTCTTCTTGTTGGTAGTAAAAGCGAGAGAACTGCACAGATCAAGAAAATCCTTGAGTTTATTGGACATAGTGTCCTGCTCAATGAATTCGGGAATTTCGCGGAATCTATATATTCAAAAAAGCCTGATATAGCGATCATAGACCTAACGCAGCAAAAAGATACAATAGGAACTTGGTATCAGGTTAAAACAGTTATAGAAGAAAGTCACACTCCCACATTAGTCATAATATCTGAGGATCATGTTAGGGATATAGAATTGATGACAGGGATTGAAGATTTCATCCTTTACCCTTTTGATAATAGAGAATTGGAAATCAGGATAAAGTTAATTCTAAAAAGACACGAAGTCATTGATACGGGAGACGTAATTAAGACAGGTAATTTGGCGATCTATACGAGTAAATATGAAGTAACCGTAGATGGTTGGTCTGTGGTTCTAACGCTTAAAGAATATGAATTGTTAAAATATCTTGCAACTCATAGGGGAAGAGTTTTCACACGCGAAGCCCTTTTAGACGAAATATGGGGATATGATTATTATGGCGGAACTAGAACCGTTGACGTTCATATAGGTCGCCTTCGGACAAAAATAGAGACAGGGGATTACTCATATATAAAGACCGTTAGAGGTGTTGGGTATATGTGGACAGAGGAGTATGACTGAATTGCCTGATAAAGTTAAGATAATAAGCGAAACAAGAGAATATGACGGTTTCTTTAAGATTGATAAAGCCGTGATCCAGTATGAGAAGTTCAACGGAGAGATGAGTCCAGAGATCACAAGGCTTAACTTCAACAGAGGCGACTCCGTTGGGGTCTTGCTTTATAATAAAGATAACGATTCAATTATTTTAGTGAAGCAGTTCAGGTATCCCGCTTATGTTAATAATGGACCTGGTTGGCTTTTAGAGTTAGTCGCAGGTATGATTGATAAAGGCAAAGATGCGATCTCTATAGCCCGATCTGAGTTAATGGAAGAAGCTGGTTATGAGGCAGATGAACTAAAATATCTCTGTCAATTTTATGTTAGCCCTGGTGGTTCTTCTGAAAAGGTTTATCTCTACATTGCGGATTGTCATCGGAAAGTTAGTCAAGGTGGGGGCAAAGAAAGCGAAAACGAGGATATTCAAGTGCTTGAAATTCCATTGACAAAAGCGATGGAAATGATAAAAAATGGTGAAATCTGCGATGCTAAGACGATTATAGCTATTCAATGGCTTTGGATTGAGTTAAAAAGGCATTAACTGAACTTAGGACATTAGTTCGGACATTTTCTAGAATAAGTGAAAATAATACTTTCTGCTAAAACTAAACTTTTCCAAACATTTCAAAAATCCCCCCTTTATCCTAAAAGGCGTTAAGCTAAGAAAAAATGCTTAACAAAATAGAAAAAAAGAGATACTATTAGATATCTCAAATAGTTATCATAAAACTATAAACAAAA
>DTPJ01000060.1 GCA_011334435.1 Candidatus Poribacteria bacterium
CGCTCTTTGTATTTCACCGTCTTTTGTATGAAATATTGCCCTCAATTTTTCTCTAACGCCCATTTATAACCTCCAAAATACTCTCGGTTAATAAATAATTTAATATCATAATCTGATAATATATTAACAAAAACAAACCATGATGTCAATAATTTTAATCGTTCTGATTAAGGGATTAAGGCTGATCTGATTCACCCTCAGTTTTTAAAGGATATAAAAATGGTACACGTTTGAATGATAAGTATGTAAGAAACTCTTGAAAAATAAGCAAAAAATGAGTGCAGTACAACATCAAAAATTCTCATTTTATCACCCCTTTTCAAGAGAAGAAACCAATACCATTTCTCAATCTAAACACATTTACATCCAAAAATCAGAAAAAAATACTTGAAAAATCTATGTTTAAGTTGTATCATAGTGTCGTGAGCTAATTATAAAGCGATAATACGACTTTAATAGCGAATTGTATTTGGTGAGTATTCAGTTTTTGTTTGCATTATTGGATAGAAAGTGTTAATATAATATATAGCTTATGATTGTTAATATTATAAAAGAAGGTGGTTTTTGTAGATGGATGTATTGTGTTTGGGAATATTTGTGGCTGATATAGTGGCAAAGCCTATTGTAAGCATGCCAGATAAAGGGAAATTAGCATTAGTGGATACTATGGAATTGCATACAGGCGGTTGTGCAAGTAACACAGGCTATGCACTTAACAAACTTGGCATATCAACTGGTTTAATGGGCAAGGTTGGAATAGATGGCTTTGGCGATTACTTTATTAATTATATGAAATCCGCTGGTCTTGATATTCGTGGAATTAAACGGACATCAAAAGCTAATACATCAGCCACAATGGTTATGGTGTCGCCGGATGGGGAAAGGACATTTTTTCATTATCTCGGCGCAAATGCAGAACTATGTTATGAAGACATAGATTTTGACATTATAAAGGAGGCAAAGATATTACATATAGCTGGTTCATTTCTTATGCCAAAGTTTGACGGAGAACCTGCTTCTATGGTGCTTAAACAGGCAAAAGAATGGGGAATCACAACCTCACTTGATACCGCATGGGATTCAAAAGGCAAATGGATGAGCGTCATTGAGCCTTGTTTGCAGTATCTTGATATTTTTATGCCAAGTATAGAAGAGGCAAAGATGATCACAGGAAAAGATAAACCAAGTGATATAGCGGAATTCCTTTTATCTTATGGAATAAAAGTTGTCGCATTAAAAATGGGCGAAAAAGGAAGCTATATCCGCACAAAAGATTGGGAAATTCATCTGCCTATATACAAGGTAGATACTGTTGACGCTACCGGTGCTGGAGATGCCTTTGCTGCTGGTTTTCTGGCTGGCGTTGCCAAAGGATGGGACTATAAAGAGTCCGCTCGTTTAGGTAATGCGGTTGGTGCTTGTTGTGTTACCGCCATAGGCTCTGTCGCTGGCATCAAAAATATGGATGAAACTCTTGAATTTATGAGGAGTTATTCTGAATGACGGTTGAATGATCTATTCAACCAAAAATTTATAAAACGATGTAATATGGATTACAATTCACTGATAGATAATATTACAAAAAAAATATTACAGGAATTAGCTCAACGTGAAAAGCCTTCATGGGATGCGTATTCAAACAAAGTATCCAAAACTGATGGCAATTGGATCCCTGTTGGTATATCCGCAAGGCATGTCCATCTTACTCGTGAGGTCTTTGAACAGTTATATGGCAAAGGTTCTGAGTTAACAGTTTATACAGAGTTATATCAGCCAGGGGAATTTGCTGCGGGAGAAGTGGTAACTCTTATCGGACCAAGGTTAAGAGCGATCCAAGAAGTTCGGATATTAGGACCTTTCAGAGAATATACTCAAGTAGAGTTATCTCGGACTGATGGAGTTGCATTAGGTATAGACCCACCCGTTAGAGAATCTGGTGATCTCAAAGGTTCTGAATCCATAGTGATAGTAGGTCCTGCTGGTGCTGTATCATTAAAAGAAGGTGCTATTTGTGCAAATCGCCATATCCATCTTAATCCAAACGATGCAGAACGGCTGAAAGTGAAAAATAATGATATAGTGAAAGTTAGAACGACAGGTATTAGGGCTATAACTTTTGAAAATGTCCAAATTCGCGTTAGTGATAAATTTCTTTTGCAGATGCATCTTGATACTGACGATGCTAATGCCGCTGGTATCAGATGTGGAGATTCCGTGGAACTGATAAGACCTTAAATAAATGGTGTTGTTTATAATATTTCACTTTGGAATAGTTAGTTTTTCATTTGCAAAAAGCATCAGTTTTTTATGGCAAGACTTGAAAAGCTAAAAAATTTCCAAGTGCGTTGATTTTTTGGGGAGGTATGAAAGATGGAAATTGCAAGGGAAATAAAGAGCTTTGGTTATAGACACATCGCTGAGGCTTTGTTTAACTACCTTGCTGAGGCTTCTGACGAAAGTATAATCAAATTTCTAAAATTTGCCAGAAAAATCCCTATGGTGAACCCCGAAAATGATATATTAACAGGGATTGATTATATAATCAAGGTATTTGAAAATAAGCATCCAGCGTTGATAGTTGCAAGAAAAATCTTAACGAAAACACATCCAAATGTAAGGAAAAGAGTCCTTGAAAATTGGATAGTAAACGGTCTATTGCTCGGAACAAATAAACGAGATGAATATAAGAAAAAACATGGAATGCATGTTCCATCATTGCTTGTGATAAGCCCAACGATGCAGTGTAATCTCAATTGTTATGGCTGTTATGCTGGCGAATATTCACAGGCACACTCAGGATTACCATTTGAGTTAGTTGATCGCATTATAACTGAAGCCAAAGAAATGGGAATTTACTTTATCGTTATAAGCGGAGGTGAGGCATTTACTCGGAAAGACCTTCTTGATATATATGAAAAGCATAATGACGTTGGATTCCAAATATACACAAACGGAAGCCTTTTAAATGAAAAGACCGTTGAAAGATTAGCCGAATTAGGTAATGTCATGCCTTGCATAAGTGTTGAAGGTTTTGAAAAAGAGACTGACGAAAGGCGAGGAAAAGGACATTTCAACAGGATCATGTCCGCAATGGAAAGGCTCAGAGATACTGGCGTGTTATTTGGATTTTCTGCGACATCAACAAGATATAATACAGATGTCATATTAAGCGATGAGTTTATAGATTTAATGATTGAAAAGGGCGCAACTCTTGGCTGGTATTTCACATATATACCGATAGGCAGAGAACCCGATCTTGATCTCATGCAGACACCTGAGCAACGTGATTATCAGCGTCAGAGAGTAAGTGAACTCCGCAACAGCAAGCCTATATTGTTAGCGGATTTCTGGAATGACGGCTGGTTGACAAATGGATGTCTATCTGGCGGTGAACGATATTGCCATATTAACGCAAATGGTGATGTAGAACCATGCGTCTTTGCACATTTTGCTATGGACAATATCAAAGAAAAATCGCTCGCAGAAGCGTTAAATTCTCCATTGTTCAGGAAAATAAGGGATTCTCGCCCATATTGCACAAATCCTTATCGTCCATGTATGTTAATTGACGTGCCACAGGTTTCAAGAGAGGCGTTTTCAATGCCGGGCGTTTATCCTACACATCCTGGCGCAGAGACACTATTTAAGGATTTAGGTCC
>DTPJ01000203.1 GCA_011334435.1 Candidatus Poribacteria bacterium
ATCTTGTTCATAGGTTCAATATCCTCTTTTGATTTAGCATTTTCTCCGGGATGGACGATTATCATCTCCACATCAGCGATCGCAGTTTTATATAGCAAATTTTCATGGATTTGTATTGCTGTCTCACGTTTTTCGCTATCTAAATTTGACAGGCTAAAGTCTCCACCAAAAGGCGCGTGAACAGACCTTATCCTGATACCTTTCGCAACAAATGCTTGGGCTGTTTTCCTGATTTTATCTTCATCGCTATTAAGAAAAAATTCCGCACCCGTTTCTATTATAAATATCCCATTTTCCAGTAATGTATTAGTTGTCGCCTGGGGATTGTCCAATCCACCATAGCAAATAGCATATTCCATTATTTTAACTCCTATAATCTATAAAATTCTGATAATACTTGTAAAAACATCAAAAATTAAGATGATTGTTAAAACATCTGATAAAAATGATACAACAAGATTGCTTGATATTCAAGAGTTGATTACTGGTCTATATATATCTTAAATTGTTGGTTAGCAAAAATTGGATAGCCCCTATTTTAACATTTTCTTCTTGACAAATCAGTCTTTATATGGTATTGTGTAATCGTTGAGTTAATGTAGTGTTAGGTAGTCTTATTGACTACGCTAAGGATCTTGAGACCATGTTTCAGGCATCATAAGTGTTCAGTAAGTCTTTATTAACTCAGCAGACAAAGTTGCTTTATTGGCTATAGGTCTCGGATCGGTAAAAAAGGAGGATCTTAGAATGGCTAAGGGCAGCCACAGAAGGCCCGATAAACGTAAGAAAAGGAATACTAAATATTCTGATGAACTTAAAGGTATCCAGCGCATTAAAGATAGAGACAAAGAAATTCAAAAAAGCAAAGCTTTAGTCAGACAAATGCGCGGCAAAAAATGGAATGAAGAGGATTTTGAAGAAGATTTTGAAAGTGAAATATTGTAAATATTAAATTGGCATAATATAAGCTATCATTTCTTAGCTTCAGATATAAGAGCGTTGAAAAGAGCAGTGATAGGTGGATTTTATTGTCACAGCAATTTAGAATAGAAAATTAGTGGACAACTCCCCTATCCCTCCTATGATCCTATATGGACGTTAGAAATTCTGAAGCCAAGAGCAACTTTTTTATCATTGCTTGTTTTTCTGTAAGGATTTCTGATAAAGAGCGGTTGCATAAAATTCATAAGAAGCTGCTTTATCGGGGACGTCTACCAAATGGACGGTAAATCTTGCTGGCACACCATTATCAGGAAGATAGTCACGAAAGAAATTACGATAACCTTCTGCATAAGCAGCACGAAGTCGTTCTTGTTCAGCTGCATAACCCGCAGGATCAACTAATGGATTAGGCGATTTCGGCTGGCAACCAAAGGCATGGACTTCAATAAAATCTATATCTTTTAATGACTCGCATATCCCTGCCTCTTTAAGCCACGATTCCCAACTCTTGAATACAAGAGGAATTTCTCTTACTGGATCCATAGAAACAAGTTCATCAAGGTTAAGCACACCTTTAGCTGAGTATCCTCCAGTTAATCCAGCAAAATAAATTTTAAGATCACCATCAGGCAGTTCTTCTGTCACTAATGCAGATAAAACAGGATGGTCTCCGTGATAGTAATAAGTTAATTTCCCTCGTTTTTTCACGTTAAATGGCATACTGACATCTCCTATTGAATTTAGAATAGCTTATAAGTCTATTTTTTTATAGCACCAAAAGTAACTCCCCTCAATAGATGTTTACGCATGATGAAAGTAAAAACAACTATTGGCAAAAGAAATATAAACGTCCCAGCTGCGATCTGTCCCCACTCAACACCAGATGATCCCATTCTGCTTGCTAATGATGGAGGGGCTGTCCTTGCGTTTTTAGTAGTCATAATCAATGCAAATGTAAACTCGTTCCAAGCTGTGATCAAACAAAATACAGCTGTTGCTGCAATTCCAGTGACTGACTGAGGAAGTATTATTTTTATAAAAGCCTGAAAACGCGTATATCCATCAACTAATGCCGCTTCTTCATATTCCTTTGGTATCTCATCAATAAAGCCCTTCATCATCCATGTTGCAAATGACACATTGAAAGTAGTATAAAGCAAAATTAGACCAAAATGTGTATCTATAAGATGTAATGTCCTATACATTAGAAATAATGGTATAACAACGACCACCGGGGGCATCATCCTTGTGCTTAGAATGAAGAATAACAGATCGCCTTTGCCTTTGATCTGGAATCTTGAGAAGGCATAAGCACTCATTGTCCCTAATGCAACCGCAAGAGCAGTGCTTACAAAGCCAATTATTATACTATTGAGCAATTGCATTGGATAAGGTGAAGCACCGACAATTTCCCATTTTCCTTCCGTTGACATTGCCCTTACTGTCATAAGTCCGACGTAGTTATCCATAGTCGGTTTAAAGAGGAATTTTGGAGGCATTGCGAAAATATCCACATAAGGCTTAAATGATGTAGATATTATCCAATACACAGGTATAAGGTAGAATATCAAAGCTATAAATATAACTATGAGAGCTATTATGTGTTTGGTCTTTTCTTTTGATTTTCGTTTCACGAACCGCTCCTCGCTTTGTTTAGATATTTAATATAGATATTGCTTAAAGCTATAATAATAATCAACAAAATATAAGCTAATGCACACGATTCGCCTGTGTTCCATGATTCAAATGCCCTTCTGTAAAGGTTTAATGAGACGGTTTCTGTAGCAGAACCAGGTCCTCCATTTGTGCCAATTATAACGAGGTCAAACAACTTAAAGGCATCCATAGTCCTAAACAGAAGTGCTATATAAAGCAACGGTGCGACTAATGGTAAGGTTATATGCCTAAACTTGAACCATGCTGATGCCCTGTCAATCTCTGCTGCTTCATATAAGTATTTTGGCACAGCAGAAAGCCCCGCAAGCGAAAGCAACATCATAAATGGTGACCACATCCAAGTGTCAATTATAACCAGTGAAAATAACGCAGATTTTGGTCTTGTGAGCCAAATTATTCCCCTTGCATTTTCAACCATTTTTTGAAGTCCGTCAGTTATAGATGGGTTTATCACATAAGGGAAATTACTCTTATATGCAATGTGATCTAACCCACTCATAAACACAAGAACACTTTTAGGAACAAGCGATATGAGATAATTCAACAATCCCCATTGAGTATCAAGTATAAATCGCCAAAAAAGCCCTACTACCACAGGCGATAGCATCATAGGAACAAGCATTAGAGGAGTTATAATACTTTTACCTTTGAAGTCTCTATTTAATAGCAAAGCTAATCCGAATCCTATAATAAATTGTGCAGATACCGCTAAAACAACAAAATAAGCGGTAGTCCTAAAATATGACCATGTTGAAGCATCTGAAAGCAATTGAACATAGTTTTCTGTGCCAACAAAGTCAGGTGATTCGGGTGCAATTGCTGAATATTTCGTAAAACTCAAGATCAATGACCACAGAAGCGGAAAGATATTCATCACTATTAATAAGATCATAGTTGGCATGATGAACATCATTTTCAGTCTGTAATCTTGCATACCATAAGCTTTAGACGCATTAATCACCACAAAACTCCTAAAATTCTTTTTAAGGGTTAAAGGTTGAAAGTTAAAGGTTAAA
>DTPJ01000239.1 GCA_011334435.1 Candidatus Poribacteria bacterium
AAAAACTTTTCCTTTGCCCAACTTCCAATAGCCGAAAGCGGCGATCCTTTCTCCCCATTCATTAGCAGGAGGACCCCAAGCAGTAGCAAGTGTTATAAAATTTTTCCATATTGAATCAAAGTAATCGCCACTTTTAGGATAACCCGTTGAATTAACTTGGATTCTCGCTCCTGCGCTTGGTTCTTTTCCATCAATAGTCTTTAATCCTTTCCATAATGGAAGTTTAATAGATGTCTCTAATGGTGCAATACCTACTGAGACTCCATCGTCAGCAACAGGACCAAATTGTCGCGCTTCTGCTTTTTCCAATCCCATTGGCGTTGCGTAACGAATCGCCCATGCGGTAAGTAAGACTGCTCCGCCAGAATCCGCATAATCCGTAAAAGCCTTTAATTCCTGATCATTAAGCGACCCAGGATCTGAGTCCCCATCGTGCCACCAAACGACCGCAAATTTCTTAAAGTCAACTTTGCCCAAATCCTTTCTTGACAATACCTGTGTGTTGAATGTCTTTTGAGCAAATTTCATCGCAGGTTCGGTAAATGGTCCGTTATCTCCCATAGAGATATAGGCAACCGTAGGCACGTAAGCTGATAAACCACCAATGATCCACAAAAATAAGGCAAAAATAGATATTACACTTATAAACCTTTGGATCATATAGACACCCCCTTAATAAGTATAAGATAAGATTATATACCTCACTAATTGCAATTATATACTTATTAAGTATCATTTTCAAGCAATAAATCTGATATTTTAGCATAAGTTCGGACAAATTATTATTCAATCAAATTATATATATAGACTTCTTGCTGGTGATGAGGGAAGTAAAACTGGGAGAAGCAGTTATTGAACCGATACTGAAAAGTATTAGCGAGAGAAAACGACTTCTGATCTTACCTGATGGTGAACTGAACCTGTTACCATTATTTAGTCCTAAAAGTGAAAAGCCTTACCTGCTCTGGTGACATTTTCAGCTTTAATATTATACTGTCTCCGTCAACAGTTACATTTATGCTTTCGCCTGAAATTATGTCGGTTATTGTCTCTTTTTTCTCCAATCCTAAATCTTTATACATAATAACAACATCAACCTTTTGTTCTGTATTGGAATTATTTAATAGGGTAAAATATATATCATCAGTTGATCCAAATCGCTCTATATATACTTTATCGTTATTAGTCTTAGCATAGGTTATCGGCTCCCATCCTGCCTCAGCAACTTTTTTAATTATAGGTATATATCGCTTAAATAGATGCCGATCACGGTTGTAAAGACTCGGATTTTGCCAATATGGGTCTTCTGATGCGTTATGACTGAACATGCTTGGGAACATACCATAAAAGAGGCTTCTCTGAAAGTATTTTTCCACTAAATCAGGCGTAAATCTCTCGTATCTGGTATTCATTAAAAAGAGATAGGGCTTTTGATAACACATTGTTCTGCAAAGGTTTAGCCAACTATCAGAGCCTGGTTGCCATTTGCCATCTCCACTTATCCAATTTATCTCTGTTCCCATAACATCAAAGAATGGACAAAGAAACGAAAATCTATGAGGCACAGAATTAGCAAACATCAACTTTCCCATCTTATGGACATCATCAGCGAGCCATTTTGAAAACTCATAAACTGACATCGCCTTATGAATGACAGGTTTTTTTGATGATGTTGAAAATGTAAGCGGAACGGTGACATAATGAAAATGGTCTCTTCTGAAATTCTCATCTGCGGTTACATAGCCTTCAAGGGAATCAAGGTATTCGCCGTCTTGAATGCCTTTTGCTTGTGGTCCATAAAGCCTCTGTTTAACTTCATCGTTCCAATTTAGTTTTGCTTCGGAGTTCCCGGGGATATATGGATTTGGATTTGTGCTAAAAACTGCACCATTACACCAAGGCTCATCTCTGACGAGGTATTGGTATCGTCCTTGCTCATCAAAAGAACCTGATACAATTACAGTTTCGGCTTTCTGTCTGACATATTGATTATCAGATTTCGTATATTCTATAAGCGATTTAATGATGTTTTCGTCAGTTCTCTCAATATTTGGGTCCATTCTCATCCACCAAGTAGATGGCTCAGTATAGCGAAAACTCAAAATATTTGCTTGATCGTCAAATGGGACATTATTGTTGCCCTCGTGATATTTGAATCCGAAATCCTCCCACCCTTGCACCGTGCTAATATCTGTAAATGGCATCCAAATCCCTTGATCTTTTGATCTGCATACAAAGAAATCTGGAAATATCTCATAAAGTCTTTTTGCAGAAGAACGAAATCCCCATCTGTGATCAGTTGTATAAATAACGAATTTAAATGGTGCAGAACTTGGGAAATTGTCAGTCTCTTTTGCTAATCCGAAATCATAGGCGATAAAAAATTGCTTCGTTGTGGAATTGTAGGCGATACGATATTGTGCTGGCATATCCATATCTATCGCTAACGTTAATCCATGTTTGTCATTGCTTATCACTCCAAAAGGATATAGCGACAACATACCTGACCCTGTGCCTATATTGACGCAATTTGAGTATTCTTTCCCATCTTCTATGATCCTAAATTTTCTGATGTCATCATGCCACTTCCAACCGACAGCATCTATCGGCAAAGCACATATTAACGTTATCGCCCGATCAACGCCTTTTAAGTCTCTGATCTCTCCTTCTACATGCAGGCAACCGTCTTTATCATAAGCGTTGACGTTGAGTGATAAGCCTAATTCTTGACATATACCGTCCTGAAATTGATAAAAATCAGAGTTGTTAGCAACATCACGAGCCAAAAACCCTGATGGCATATCAGTTTGTGCATATTCATAGTCGTCAATTCTCAATGACGTAACGATTCCCGCTTTCTGATCATAACCGATGCTTAAACCTTTTGTGTCAAAGGTATCACTGAAAGATGAATATATCTTTTTAGGCTCTGGTATTTGGATAGGCACATTATCAAGCATATATCCACCTCTGCCGAGTTCGTATAGCTCAAAATCATCAAAAATCACAGTGCCTATATGACCGCGAAACAGTCCATAGATAGTAAGTGATTTTATCGGTTTACTTGGGACTATCAGAAAATCTTTCTTTTCCCAATCATGCGTTCCTGTGCTGAAATTTCCTGTTTGTCCCCAAAGTGGAGTGTTATCTTGATAAATTATATCAACATATATAGAATAATTAGAGTCTCTGCCTCCGCTAACATTTTCCGCTTTACTCCAGCCTTTTACAGCTATTGGCATTGCGGTCTTTTGGTTTAAGACGATATTTTGCATAATGCCGTAACTGCCTTTACCGCTTTCGTTCTTGCAAAGAATACCAACGGAATTATTACGTCCAATTCCCGAGATCGCTTTATATCCATTGTTATAATGTGACCAATACTGGGCATTGTCATTATCTACCACCTCAAAACCGCTATTTTTTATGAGATTTTCTCCCGATCTATCCTCTATTTTCAGTATCTTTATAGCCAGACTCATATTGATTTCTCCTATTAAGAAGGTTTCTAACAAAATTAAACTTATCAAGAATAATCTGATCATCATAGGTAAATTTAAGAAAAAATGATATGGTTAATCTAATATATTTAGCTACATAATATCCAACTT
>DTPJ01000525.1 GCA_011334435.1 Candidatus Poribacteria bacterium
AAAATGACATTTATAAAACAACATTTATATGTCACCCTGAACGAAGTGAAGGGTCTCTAATGAAGTGAATTATCTTTATCGTCTTTCTGTCATTCCTGCGGGACCTGTCCTCACGAAAGTGGGGAGCAGGGATCCATAGCAAAAACCACTTAGAGATTGACTAAAAAAGGAAATAAATTACCCACGTTTTTTAAGTGTTACCCCAACGCCAGCAGATTGCATATTCAAAAAAATAGTCTCTAAATCAGGGTTTGTAGTGATAGCTTTGATATATGCAGGGTCTGGTGCAGGAGATCGCATGTTATGGGCAATAATAAGTCCACCAGATTTAACCAGAGGCAATAATTTGTTAAGATAATCTAAATAACCGCTTTTATCCGCATCAATAAAGACTATATCAATTGGCTCTTTTAATTTTGCGACTTCCTTATGTGCGTCGCCTTCTATGATCGTGACTATATTGTCAACGCCAGCTTTCTTAAAATTTGCTTGTGCAAGTAGAACTCTCTCGTGATCAATCTCAAAAGTCGTCAGTTTCCCGCCAGTAGTTTTCAACGCAAGACAAAACCATAGACCAGAATAACCATTTGAAGTGCCGATCTCAACGACATGTTTAGCATTTGATGCCTCTGTTAAGAGCCTTAGTAACCTACCATCTTCAGTAGGCACATTCTGCATTTCACCTTTTGTTTTTTCTAATTCGTTGATCACATTGAGTATTTGCTTTTCCTCTGCAGTTTTAGGAATTGGGGGATTGACAATATTTTCACCTCTTGGGGCATATCCGCGTTGAGCGAAGACCGAACACACCGCAAAGGTTATTATAAGTAGAATAGAAATAAGAATATTGCGTCTCATTTTTCAATCCTCAAAAGTATATAGGATTATAGAATTGTTTATCTCTATAATCCTACATCACTTGTAAAAATTAATTACTTAACCTCTACTGGTTTGCCAGTTTTGGCTGATTTATACATGGCATCTATCATCTTCATCATAATCAAGCCATGTTCTGGTTCTGGCAATAGAGGGTCTTTCTTTCCAGAGACAACACTGTCAATGAATGCTTTAACGGAGGCACGACGTCCCATATATGGGTCTAACAATCCGACAAATTCATCATTGCTTGGTTGCCCGTGATTTTGACGCACTATGATACATTTATCTATTGCGGTATCATCAATGCCATCTTTTCCGAATGTTCTCTCTAATAGGACACCGCCTTTTGATCCCTGCATCACACAAGCAACTCTTTCTCTGACGATCCTTTCTGCCCATGATGCACGATATTGCATACTTTGTCCACTTTCAAACAATACCATTCCTTGGCTAGCGGTTTCTACGTCCATAATGCCATTCGGATCAGAGAATCCCCAAGGTCCGCAGACGTCCATGTCTTCACTGAATAAATTGTTAGCGGTTGCCAAGACATATCTAGGATTTGGATACCCCATACCGAAGAGTGCAAGGTCCATAACATGGATAGACAAGTCAATAATCGGTCCACCGCCACTCATAGCTTTTTGAGTAAACCAACTCCCTCTTCCCGGGATGCCGTTTCTTCTAACCCATTCTACTTGTGCAGTGACTATTTTCCCCAAGTCTCCTTCATCTGCACCTTTGCTTGGTAATATGCTTTTCCATAGCCATTGTGCCTCTGGACGAAAACGGTTATTGAACTGCCATACAAGCATGATCTTCGCCAATTTCGCTGCATCAATCATCTCTTCAACTTGTTTTGCATTTATAGCTGGCGGTTTCTCACAGAGGACATTGATCTTTTTCTCGGCACATGCGATAACTACTGGATGATGTTGGACATTTGGAACACAGACAGAAACAAGGTCAAGCCCTTTATCCATTAAGGCTCTTTCGTCATCAAAAAGCTGTTTCTCTGAAAAACCCGAAGGACCAAGCGTTGCCAAGCATCTTTTTCTTGCTACCTCAGAGGGATCATAAACTCCGACAAATTCAACATCAGGATGAGTGGCATAAACTGGCCAATGGAAATTCATAAAAACCCCGCCTGATCCAAAAGCACCTGCTCTCAATTTTTTCGCCATAATAAAATCCTCCTTTTATTTTTTTACAGTGTCATATTGCTTATGCTTTATGTCCAAAGATTATATTATTCAATTTGTCCAAGTAAGTCAAGACTTTAATAGCATAGATGATTTTACAAACCAGAGATTATCTCCTTTTTATAAATCTAAACTCACGCTCTCCCATTATGCCGTTTGGTCTAAATAGCATGATAATAATCAATATTAACGAATATAAAACCATTCGCCAATTTTGGAATTCTCTGAATAATTCTGGGACTATGGTAAAGATAATAGCCCCTGTCATTGCTCCGCTTATACTGTTTGCCCCTCCGATGTATAAATATATAAGATATTCAAGCGATTTCATAAATGTGAAGCTATCGGGATGGACGAACTGCAATATATGGGCATAAAAACCACCAGAAAATCCTGCAAACATTGCTGATATAGTGAAAACAATCATCTTTTGTTTAGTTGTATTAATGCCTATCATCTCCGCTGCGATTTCACTGTCTCGGATAGCACGAGAGGCACGCCCATAAGTTGACCAGAGAAAATTTCGCATCAACCATACAGAGACAACCGTCCAAATAAATATTATTGGGAAATTTGTCATCGCAGGCACTCCACTTACACCTCTTGGTCCGCCCAAAGGATCTGAGACCCTTATAATAGTTCTTATCACCTCGCCAAATGCCATCGTCACAATAGCAAGGTAGTCGCCTTTTAAATGCAATGTTGGCAAACCTATGAGTAGCCCTGCAACACCAGCAAGACATCCGCCAATTAGAACTGATAAAAAGAAGATAGCATATCCACCAATTGTCCGTCCAATTGGCTCCATTCCAAGCAACTGAAAGATAATTGTTGTGAAAAATATTGATGTATAAGCACCAACAGCCATAAATCCGCCATGACCTATTGAGAATTGTCCAGTAAATCCGTTTACCATGCCAAGGCTTACCGTCATAACTATATTGATTCCTATGAACATTATTATTTGAATAATGTATGATGATAGTATATCTATTTGTCTTAAACTGAGTATTTGAATTAAAAGATAAACAGAGATCAGACAAAGCAAAAATTTATGTTTTTTTAAGACATGAGTCATAAGAATTGACTCCCGACATTAGACGTTAAAATTAGATACAATATCTTTTTTACACTTTTTCGTAAGTTTTCTTGCCCAATAATCCTGTGGGTTTAATGATGAGGACTAATATAAGAATGGCAAAAGCTATACCAAATCCAAGATCGGAGCTAATGGAGTTTGCATATACTTCTGATATTCCCATAAGGTAAGAGCCAATTACTGCGCCGGGAAGATTGCCAATACCGCCGATCACCGCAGCAATAAACGCTTTCCATCCGGGCCATATGCCCATATATGGAGATTGAACTGTGGTATAAGTTAGACCATAAAGCACCCCTGATGCACCTGCAAGTCCAGCACCAACCAAAAAGGTAAAACTAATCACACGATCAACATTTATGCCCATCAAGCTTGCTGTTGCCTTATCATAAGAGACAGCCCGCATTTTTCTGCCAATTGACGTGTAGTGA
>DTPJ01000833.1 GCA_011334435.1 Candidatus Poribacteria bacterium
TTATCGCTACCTTTTCTATAAACAAGGCTTATAAATCCTTGTTCAGCCAATTCAAGCTCTCTACGGTCTGTAATGGAAATCTCAGTTGGAATTTTGGTGTCAATTTCGCCCATAGATTCAAACTGATGCATCGGCAAATCTTTTACCGCACCACCAGATTGAGGACCTATAATATGTGGACACCAGCCATAGTTGGCAAAGCTTTCTGTTAATCGTGTTGCAAAAGCATAAGCTGTATTTCCCCAAAGATATTTTTCATGTCCGTCACTTACATTTTCTCTGTATTCAAACGCTTTGACAGGATTAGTCTCTGGCGAATACGGCAAACGCAACAAGAATCTTGGCATAGTTAAACCAACGTATCTTGCGTCTTCCGATTGTCTGAATGAGTTCCATTTTATGTATTGTGGTCCCTCAAATATTGAGCTAAGGTCTTTAAGGTTCGGAAGTTTACGGAAGTCGTCCAGACCGAAGAACTGAGGTCCCGCTGCTGCAATAAACGGACAATGTGCCATCGCAGCGACACTTGCTATATATTGTAAAAGTTTAATATCTTGAGGACCAGGACCGAATTCATAATTGCCGATCATCGCGCCATAAGGCTGTCCACCAAGAGTGCCATATTGATCCGAGTAAGCAATTTTATAAAGACCCGATTTTGTAACCTCTGGTGAATCTTCAAAATCGTTAAGTAAGTCCTCTTTGGATACGTTCAGAAGTTCAATTTTGATATTCTGACGGAAATCAGTTCTATCAACTACGAGTTTAAGCCCGCGCCATGCGGATTCAAGTTGTTGATACTCTTTACTATGAATTATTTCATCAACTTGTGCGCTTAACTTTTTGTCAATTTCAGCTATCATCTCGTTGACAACTGCTTGCTGAACTCTTGCCCCTTCACGAGTGGGCTTAAGCAATTCTGAAATAAATGCGGCGACACCTTGACGAGCGACAGAATAACCCTCATCAGTAGGTCTTATTCTTGTTTCCGCTAAAATTGCATCAAGAAGCGATGTTTCCTCCTCAGTAGTTACCTCTTGCTGTGCTTCTTTTTGTTCATCAATACCAGCCATTATCTCACCCCCATTTTTGTTGGTTATTAGTAGTTAGCAGTTATTTATTTAATTATTATCTACTAACTACTATTTAATAACTATTATCTATTATTTAGATTCCTCTTCTTTTTGTTCTGATACTCCTAATTCTTTAAGTAATTTCTCCCTTGCTTCAACGTCATCTAATAGTTCCTGAAGTTTTTTTCGGAACTCTGGAATATTGCCGAGAGGACCTTTCAAAGCTTGAAGTGCTGTTCGCAACTGCATTAGTTTATTCATCTCAGGAACTTGATTGGCTATTGATTCGGGGCTAAAATCGTTCAATGTGTTAAACTTCAGATCGACAGCCATTTGACCGCCTTCTTCTGATAGTTTGTTTTCCACATTTAACTTTAACGACAGGTTTTGACTCCTCATAACTTCATTAAAGTTATCTTTATCTACATTAATGGGTTTGCGATCTTCAACCAATCTATCATCAGGGCGAAGTGTATAATCTCCCATCATTAGAAGCTTAAAAGGCAGTTCTATATTTTCCTGTGCATCACCTGTAGCTGGTTTATAAGTTATGTTTACTCGTTCCCTCGGGGGAATTGATTGTCCCATAATATCCACTCCTTTCTAAAATATTAATGGTATGACATAAAACATCGGCTAATTGTGATTTATTCCTTAAGCGCTATCTAAATTTAAAGCTGATACTACATCTAAACGACAGAGACGTGAATATAGTTCATTGATAATTGACATTAATTCAGGAGAAGGTTGTTTAATATCCTGCATTAGCTTTTTTCTACACTGCAAAAGTGACCTAAGGACATCAACTGCAAGATCAGGTTCCCATTGCTCTAATGAGAATTGACGGACTTCTTCATCAAGCGATTCCAACTGTGGCAACGCAAGCTTTGCATTTCCTGCATCAAGACATAGTTTTGCGAGGTTAAGACGCCATAAAAATTGATCTCTACGGAGACTGGCATTGATAAGATGACCGTTCAACAAAGATAAAGCGTCTTCAAGCTTTCCGCCTGCAACTATTCGTCGTGCTTCTGCGACAATTTCTGCAATGCCATCTTTTTTTGATGTAGTTTCTTCTGAGACTTTTGCTCCGCTGGATTCTGATATAGTTGTAGCAACTGATGGCAAAACTTCCGCTTCTACCCACATCTTAGTTTGTCCATCAGCGAAAGGTATCCCATTTTTAAATTGAAGGTCTAATATGCCCGGAAATCTGCGGACTAAATTCGCCATCTCTTCCCTGATAACCTGACGTGCAGATTCGTAAGATGCCCCCAATTCTGTCATAGCACGATCTATGAATCTCTGTAAATCAAACCATAAAGGGGCGTTAGGGAAATTTGCCTCTGATTGTTTTAATAATATATCCCACTCAGCGCTATTTATTAAGTTTTGAAACGCTTGGACGAGTTGCGGAAGAATACCGGGGATTTGTGTTTTTCCATCTGTCGCAGGTGGAAGCTTGGTCATCGGATACCATTTTACTATTCTACTGAGCTTGTAAGGTATGGGATTATCTGGTTTATTTTCGCGCAAGAAATTCGCTGCCCTCATAATAAATTGATAAGCACTATCAACCGACGTGAACTCCACTGCTTGCCCTGTAGTCGGAGGTGAAGTTGCAGACGCAGTTGTGACCGTAGTAGAAGGTGTTGCTTGTTGTTCTGGCGGTTTTTCTATAACTTCTGCTTGGGCTGGCTTTTCCTCTACTTTGAACTTGATCGCATAGGATTGAATTACCTTTCTCAAATCAAGAATATTAGGGGCATCGCTTTTGGTAGGAGAATTATCGCCAAATTTTGCATCTAATAACTCAACAAATTTTTCTAAGTTAGTAGCACAAGATATGACTGCTTCTGCATCGCTATTGGTTGGAGCTTTTTCAGTCACAAGCGGAGTAAGCCTTGCAGAAAGCCATATTATCGGTGCAGCACGACCTCTTATACGTTTAAGAGGCGGATAAAGGACTTCCCAAAACTTGTCTATGATATTACTACATATTTCTAATCCAATGCTAAGCCCCTTGTATCCTTGCGTTTGATATAATCCCATACAGAGCCAGATCGCTACTGATATATCTTTTGATTTTTGTGTCAATATAGCAGTGCCTGCCCTGACAACCTCGCCCCAATCAACTACTTCTCCATGAAGAGAACCCACTTTTTGAATTTCAGTGTTTATTTTATCATAATCAGGATCGTCTTCTAATTGATTTCCAGCGGGATTATCAGCGCTTATTGGTTCTGAAACTTGTTTAATTAAATCAGTAGACATTGTTGATAACTCCTGACTTTATCAGGTATTTTAGTGATTAATGCTTGATTAGATTAATGGGAAGCAAATGTATTATATCACAAATGTATTATATCATAAAAGATCAAAGAACACAAATTTTTATTATCTGAACTTAGGACATTAGTTCGGACATTTTCTAGAATAAGTGAAAATAATACTTTCTGCTAAAACTAAATTTTTCCAAACATTTCAAAAATCCCCCTTTATCCCCCTTTTTCAAAGGGGGAAA
>DTPJ01000223.1 GCA_011334435.1 Candidatus Poribacteria bacterium
GCCGGGGCCATCCCGGGGGATTGCGTGGATGACCTGGTTTGGGTCTATAAGCCGGAGATCGGCGCCCGTCAGCACCACAACCTGAGGGCGGTGCGGCTGCGTCCGGACGCCGATTCCATGGAACCGACCATCCGCCGGGGGTCCATCGTCATCATCGACCCCACGGAAACCAATGTTTTACCGAAAGCCATTTACGCGGTAAGATTGGACGAGGAAGGGGGATGCGCGGTCAAGCGGGTTTCCCAAACCGATGGCCACTGGGTCCTGGTGTCGGATAACCCGGACTATCCGCCTATAGCCATGGAAAAAGTCCGGATGCCAAACATCGTCATCGGCCGGGTGATCTGGTCCTGGACCAGTTGGGTGCGGGAACCGTTATACGAGGGGCCGGCGGGCAATGAGAAAAAGAATGGTTTGGTCTAACATTCCTATATAACAATGAACGTCATTTTAAAAAATTGTTTAGATATCATAGAGTTTTCCTAATAGCTCTATAATATGTTCAACCCTCTCCTTGGTAAGACTTTTTCTTTGATCCTGTTCTTTAATATGAACACAAATAGCCCTAGTATCCCAAGCCTTATCTAATTCATAGCGCATATCTCTACCAATTATCCCATGGAATTCTAATTCACTAGTTAGTTTTTTAAAATGCTTTGGTTGCCGCCAAGTGGTACTTATCCTATTTTTTTCGCATAAATCCAAAACAACCCTCTCCAAATCTTGCGACGCTAGTAATCCAGCAGAATGATAATCAGTTTCTATCAATAGTGCAGCCATTTGCAATTTGCTCTCAATATTCCATATCTGAGATAATAAATTTGCCGCCCTTATCTGCTTTATTATATCAACATTTTTTTCATGATATTTAACGATATCAATGCATTCTTGCGGTGCCCATTCCTTTGCCTTGCGTTCACCCTCCAATGAATATATACCCTCTAAAATGATACTATAAACAAAAAGAGCCATATCAACATGAGCAATTTTATGAAAACCATATCTATCTTTTATTAATTTTAAATTATCCAAATAATAAATATAATTTTCTTCGTCGCTAAAACCACGTTTTAATTCCAATACCTTTTCCACTGGTGATGATATAATTCCGTAATTCTCAGGATCAATAAATCGAAATATAATTGATGAAATCTCAATATTCTTTATCTGGGAATTCAAAATGTAGATTGCCCCTTTTTTTTCTGACTTATTTTTAATAGCCCTATCTAATTCAGAGAAGTCTAATGAGTTAATGTCTGGCAATGTCCAAAATCTCTCAAAATTCCAATACTTGTTTTCCTTGTCTCGAATTATTTCTAAATGAGTTCTCGTAAAAGGAATAGACTTTCCCTTAATATCAGCTAAGGCTGTTTCAAGCCCTTGTAAATTTTGTTCACGTCCAACGAGATATATTGTCGCATTGCTGAATATATCAAGTAGCCTTTTTAGATCGTCTGTCATATAACCCTCGGACTAGCGAATAGTAATAGTTATCACATACGCTTCTCTTTCCAATAAGTCCAAAGAATGACTAAGATGCAGAAAATAATAAATCCCCAGCCAAACATAAACGGATCAGCATTGTGAATAGTTAAAAGTCCACCCGGGTAGCCCAATAAACTGGTTGGGCGGTAAATTCGGTTGTCCGATTAAATAATTTGGATAAGTAGTAAGTATTCCCCTTAACCATTCAGCTCGCCTATATCCAGTAGAACTTGCTGCTCCAGGTACATTGACATGAAAGCATCGAATATTGGTGGTTCTGATATTATTCCATAAGGCTCTAAAGACCCGATGATAAGGAAATTGCTGAGAATCAGGAAGCAGGCTCCAAATAAATAAAATATTATATTGATTTATATAATTGTTTAATAATTGCCATAGTTGATTGTTCTGCCAAAATCTATATACTTTGGTCCCATTAGAAAGCTTATCTTTCATTTCAAGATTATATACATATATATCTTCGTCCAATTTAACTATTCCATAGTATGCAGAAACAATAAGCACGTGAACATTTTGATGCACACCGGCCAATATAGCTTGTAAATGATTAAAAGTAAGTTTATAAAAATTTCCGTTGTAAAGATGAAGAGATTGTGTTGTTTGGGCATTAGTGTTAAGTATTCCCTTTTGATTCGGTATCCTATTTGCTAAATGAGGGCATTGTCTTATTAATTGTAATAATTGATTTCTCATGGGCTGAATACCTCGTATTGGTTGAGCATTTCCATGAATATTAATTAATCTTTTTGTACTGCAACAAGGAATTAATATTAGTGAACTCATAGAGATTCTTTCTTATAAGAATTTTTAACGAGTTCTGCAAAGCGTTGTATGTCGTTGGAATTCATAATCATTCCATTAACATGCTGGCTATTCCACAAGCCGCACTTATGGATCTTAGAGGAATAGGCGCTTAATCCTATCCAATGTGCGGTAGGTCGGCAGACAGAGCAAGTCGCGAGGCTGGCAATTAACAAGGCTTCAAACTTATTACGTTCATGCCTATCAACGATCTCCACACAACGAAACTTGAATCTTGATTGAAATAAAGCCGAAACCTGAACTTCTACCGGCTGACACCTTTCACACGTTCTTGCATCCTGCTTCTCCCAATGGCCCAAACCAGGTCCGGGGGAGAGGCAGGGATGATTCTGGTTTGCCGCTCGCAAAAGCGCGCCGCCCAGAAATTTCCGGAAAACACTTGCGTTCTTATTACCAAAATAGTGCTGCCTGAGACGCCCAATAAGGTTGCCATCAGACCGAGGATGATTACCGACCCTTACTACTCGGCCTTCTGGCCCATGGAAACTTGATTCCCCTTTCTCATAAAAAAAATAGAGGCCATCAATGAATGGAACTAGAGAAGGGTCGGTAAAGAGAGGAAGCAAATCAAGGAGGGAATGAATCTTGCTGCAAATTGATTCAGCAGATTCAGTAGCCATGTCCATTGCCTTCCTCAAAGTTCACAAATATGTATACACCACTGTCACGTGGGGGATCCTCTGCCAAGTCCACCGACTAAAACCCCATTCCCGGGAAAATTGAACTGCTGTTGGTGAAATACAAAGTTCGCCTCAGAAACCCTCGCAGATGGTAAAAATATTAAGATAAACTGGTCCTTAAGTCAAAAAAATTAATGACTAACAGGACACCGGTATTTGGCTATAATTCTCCAGTCCCCCCAAAAGGCTTTCTAAAAAGACACGCATACGGTAATTTATACTTGACTATTATGCCGCATGGGGGTATCATTCTCTCCAGGAATTTTCTGGCAAACGTTTCCGCTAGGAGTTCCAACCGTTATCGGTCAGGAGAATGCCCTTGAGATTGAATGATTCCCTTTCCCTGTTGACCCCTCGAGAGGTAGCCGAGCTCTTGAAGATTTCCGTGAATACGGTGTATAGACATAGACACCGTTTCGGCCCCATCTATCCTGGGGGGCTGAAATGCCTGAGATTCAGGGAGGATTTAGTCCGTGCCGCTGTGGAAAACCAAGTGGGGATGGCGTTGGCAGATGCAGGTGCTGGGGAAAAGGTATTCCGGCCATGCCAAGACCAAGGTGGAGGCCCGGGCCGCCATGGAAAAGA
>DTPJ01000065.1 GCA_011334435.1 Candidatus Poribacteria bacterium
ATGAAAATAGGGTCGGTAACCAAAACTTCTTAGGCATTTCAGCAACTAAGAGCGGTGGTATATGGGCTATCGGTGGTAAAGGAACTGTCGCGTCCTTTACATTCTAATGCTTCCTAATGCTTGCTAATGCTTGACCGAGTGGATTTTTCATATTCACAACAAGGCGGATTGTGAAATAATTACTTGACACCAGACTAATGATCTGATATTCTATTTGCGATTATTAGCTAATATCAATAAGATTTCTGACATTCGGAGGAATCAAAATGGAGATCTCAACACGCTATCGCGACAACGTGGCAATACTGGATATAAGGGGAGAAGTAATAGGCGATGCAAGGTTTGATCTGAATAAGGCAATACAAGAACAAATTGATTCTGACATATCAGGACTGATCATCAACCTTGATGAAGTTCCAATGATGGATAGTGTCGGACTTGGTATGTTAGTAGCAGCCTATACATCACTCGCAAAAAAAGAAAAAAAAGTGGTTTTATTAAACGTTGGGAGATCAGTTAAGTATCTTCTTGTGGTTACAAAACTTGATCAGATATTTGAAAAATACGATGATGAAGACGAAGCTGTTGAAAGCTTTAAAAAATAGGGTAAAAGACTATGCAAATTGCTGACAGATTAAATAAAATACCACCATACCTTTTTATGGAACTTAGGAACAAGATCGCAAAAGCAAGGGCTGATGGCATTGACGTAATAAGCTTGGCTATTGGTGATCCAGTAGACCCAACGCCAGAACCTATAATAGAAGAACTCTGCAAACAAGCTTATGATCCCGAAAACCACAGATACCCAACAGACGAAGAAAAAGGTATGTTTGCATTTCGTAAAGCAGTTGCAGATTGGTATGCTGAACGTTACAAAGTTCAATTAGACCCTAAAACGGAAGTTTTGGCATTGATCGGCTCAAAGGAAGGGTGTCATCATTTCGCTCTGGCAATAGCAAATCCGGGTGATGCCTTCCTTATGACTGACCCTGGCTACCCAGCTTATAGGGCTAGTATATTCATCGCTGGCGGAGAACCTTATCATGTGCCGATAAAAAACGAAAATGGCTATCTTCCGAAGTTTGAGGACATACCATCAGATATAGCGAAAAAAGCAGTTGGAATGTTTCTTAACTATCCTAACAACCCTACTGGTGCGACTGCGACAGATGAGTTTTTTAAGGAACTCGTTGATTTTGCAAAAAGTTATGATATAGCGATCTGTTATGATAATCCATATAGCGAGATTGTCTTTGATGGGGAAATTCCAAGAAGTTTTCTTGCAACCCCAGGAGCTAAGGACGTAGCGGTAGAATTGAATTCGCTTTCTAAGCCATTTAATATGACTGGATGGCGAATTGGTATGGCAATGGGAAATCCTGATCTTATATCCGCTATCTCAAAAGTCAAAGAGAATACGGATTCAGGGATATTTAACCCGATACAATTCGCTGGCATAAAAGCTATAAAGGAATGTCAAGAAAATATAGGCAAGATGCTTGCGATATATGAAAAAAGAAGGAATATCGTCCTTGATATGCTAAGAGAGCTTGGTTGGAAAGATTATAAACCATATAAAGGCACTTTCTATTTATGGATACCTGTGCCAGAGGGCTTTACATCAATTGAATGGACAACATGGCTATTTGAAAAGGCTTCAGTTGTTGTCGCTTCTGGCTCTGCTTATGGAAAGTATGGTGAGGGATATATAAGAATCTCTCTTACTGTCCCTGATAAAAGGCTTCTTGAAGCTGTTGATAGGATAAAAAAGGCGATGTCCTGAAATAGTGATTAATTTTCAGCATTTTTAATATGTCATTTCAAGCGAGGTAAAAAATCTCATAATTATTACAGAAAGGAGATTCTTCACTTCGTTCAGAATGACATTATGTCTTAAAATATTAATGACATTATACCTTAAAATCTTGTTGAAGAAGCAAATATATGTGTAGCTTTGCTTATCGGTGTGTTGTCAATTGGTTTAACGAAAGCATAACTCCATTTTGAACTGCCGAGTGTCAATCCTAAACCAAGCGATACATTGTTTTTTCCTGCTTCGCGAGAAAGTCCATTTTGCAGAAAAACACCGCCTTTGAACCATTTTTTCCACTCATAACTTGCTTCATAGCCGATGTTAAATTCAATCCCTTTATCTTTGAGGCTTTTATGGACATCAAGCCCAGCGGTCAACCATCTGACAGGCACTGCACCGATACCTAATCTTAACTCAGCAGGCTGAGATAAAACGATCTTGTGCTGAATCAGATGGTCAAGCATAACTCCAACCATGATATTTTTGGCGATCTGTCTTTGCACACCAATATCAATATCAAATCCAGACTCGGAAGAATCTGCTTCTACACTTTCAACGCTATCTTTGCCATTCTTGAAATCGTCTATTGATTTGCCAATATCAAGGTTATTTATTATAGCAGGGAGTAGTTTTGTCGCATCATTTCGGTTTACATCAGGGTCATGGACGGCAGAAAGAACTAATGATCTATTGATAACGCCTTTTTTGAAAATTTGATGTCTATGTTTGAACTTGATCCCGATTGACAAGTTATCATTTATAGAATAACCGAGAGAAAAGACAGGCACACTTTCTCTAAAAAGGTCGTAATTTATTATTGTATCTGTGTTTGAGATAAATTTTCTCTCGTCAACGATGTATTCTGCGGTTGTTGCGTTTATTTTTATTGCACTGCTGCGGTTGTCAAAGTCGTAAAAATAGCCAAAGGCTATTCCAAATTTTCCTATTGCCCTGCAATAATAAATTGATGGGTTTAATCTAAATGATATTTTTGTGTTTAGCTGTGACCCATCATTTATCGGCAGGCTTTTATATTCCAAGTTTTGTGCAGATAATCCAACAGCGATGTTGTTATCCTTAATGCCGATTAGACTTGCAGGATTGCCGAAAATCGCTGATTCTGTGTTCAACATTCCGACAAAAGTCCCACCCATGCCAGCTATACGGATTTGCTCGCTTGCATAGGCATATTGGAAGGAAAATATAAGTATAATGCAAATTAATTGCTTGATATATATATTCATATTTAGAACCTATCAAATCCCAATAAGTAATCATTTGAATGTTCTTTATTTTCTGGTAGATTCTGCGGTTTTCTATTGATCCGATCATCAATACTATCAAAACCAAAAAAGTCTTTTGATAATCGTCTTTTTATAATCTCTATGTAGTTAGGATTTAGTTCAAATCCTATACAATTTCTGTTTAACACTTGGCATACTCTTAGAGTTGTTCCACTTCCAGAAAACGGATCTAATACTAAATCTCCTTCATCTGATGAAGCTAAAACCATTCTTTCAATTAAAGCCTCTGGTTTTTGAGTTGGATGCTTCTCCCGTTCTGGACTAGAATAGTGTATATGAGAGAATTGCCAGACATCTCCAGGATTTGCCCCTGCCATATTATTTCTTTGCCTATAATATTTTTGTGGTATTCTTATATTGTCAAGGTTAAACTTAAAATTAGCTGTTTTATTAAAAAACAATATATCATCGTGACGAGGAGAAAATCCTTTTATTTTTCCCA
>DTPJ01000414.1 GCA_011334435.1 Candidatus Poribacteria bacterium
CAAAAAGCAGCTGAAATACTCGGCATTACAACAAAGACTATTAGAAGTAAGCTACGTCAATATGGATATGAACAGAAATCCGATGATGAAGATAGCAATTCTTGTAACGACGAATAAAATTATATTACTTTTCATCTAAACAAGTTTTTTAGTAAAAGCCAAATTTCGTGCAGCAGATGCTTTTGGATCATCTCCTCGTGGAGTTTCTAAAACCATATAGCCGTCATAGTTTATCTTTTTTATTGCTTCACTGACACCTTTGAAATCAACTCTTCCCTCGCCTAACATCTTGCCATCAGTATCTTTAATATGGAACATACATATCTTGTCGCCAAGCTTCAATATCTCTTCTACAATATTCATTCCCCTATGTGTCATGTTTCCGACATCATAGTAAGCACAGACATATTCCGATCCTACCAGATCAAATATTTTTAGGAGTTGATCTGCGCTAAATGTTGATTCAAGCCCAAGAGTAACCTTATGTTTTTCCGCAATTTCGCCAAGAATTTTAAAGCCATCAGCAAGCCGATTCCATGTTCCTTCTGACCATTTATCAACATCGCTTGGAAACATAGGAACTAATATCCATTTTGTCTCAAGAATAGGACAGACTTTTATAGTATGTTTCATCATCTCTATACCCTCTGCCCTTTTATTATCGTCTTCTAATGCAGGATGTAAACTCGCAAACACTCCGGGAGAAAGCGAACAAACTTCTATTCCATTTTTATCTGCTAAGCTTTTTAGCTTTTCTGCTCCGCCTTCTGTCCAAAGAAGCTCATTCTTATAGTTTCCGCCGATACAAAACTCAATGCCATCAAAGCCGATCTCTTTTGCCGACTCAAACTCTTTTTCTAACGGTTCGCCCAACATACCGCTACGTATTCCGTATTTCATAATGATCTCCTTTTAAGCTGAGAGTTTATTTTAATGCCTTACAAGATTGATAAAACATTAAAGAAAGTAAAGACACTATCAAGTATATACTTTTATTAACGTTATATCAATCTTTTTTATAAAAAATTATCCCTTTGAATTTTTTGAGTATTCTGATAAAATTCCAATGATCAGTTTATTATTAGATTATCTCTTTTTTGATTGGAAGAAGAAATGCGAACGGTATCTTTTCTGACTTTAGGCTGTAAGGTCAATCAGTATGATACACAAGTGATGCGAGAGTCACTGAAAAAGGCAGGATATACTCTTACCAAAGATGGTGAGAAAGCGGATATTTACGTCTTAAATACTTGCACTGTGACAAGCATCAGTGACAGAAAATCCAGACAGATAATAAGAAAAATAAAAAGGCAAAATCCGCAATCAATCTTGATCGTTACAGGCTGTTATGCGGAACGTTGTCCCGATGAGATTTTAAGTCTTGATGGAGTTGATCTTGTTTTATCAAACAAAGATAAACCATTTATAGATCAATTCCTTAATAATTTGCTATATCACTCTTGTATATCAAATTGTATATCAAAACCTTCTGACGATATTGACTTGCACACTCATATTACAACCTTTGATGGACAAACCCGCGCAATTGTTAAGATTGAAGATGGTTGTGATTCTATGTGTTCGTATTGTATTGTGCCTTATGTGCGTGGAAAGAGGATAAAAAGCAGACCTATTGACAGCATAATCCATGAAGTAAGCGATCTTGCAGGAAATGGATATAAGGAAATTGTGCTAACAGGTATTCATCTCGGAGCTTATGGAAAAGACTTGTCATATAGCGTTGACCTTGCAGACGTTCTGAATGAAATTCATAAAGTAGATGGCATTGAGCGAATAAGATTTAGTTCAATTGAACCGATGGATTTAACAGAGAAAATCATTGATACCGTAAGCAAATTACCTAAATGTGCCCATCACTTTCACATACCATTACAAAGCGGAAGCGATAGAATACTTAATCTTATGCGTAGGTCTTACACAGCGTCAGATTTTGAGAAACTCATCATCAACATAAGGGCAAAAATTCCCGATGTTGGCATATCATCTGATATTATGGTTGGCTTTCCCGGAGAGACAGATCAGGATTTCAAAGCAACTTGTGATCTTGTATCAAGAATGAAACTAAGTAGACTCCATGTCTTCCGATATTCTCCTCGTGAAGGGACGCCTGCCTCAAAATTCCCGAATCGCGTTCCAGATAGAATTTCGTCAAAAAGAAGTGATGAAGCTATTGAATTAGGTCATCGTTTAATGATAGAATTCTATTCACAGATGATCGGACAAACACACCAAGTGCTTATAGAAGATACCAGAGAAGGAAAAGATCAATTATTAGCTGGTTGGACAAGTAACTATGCCAGAGTCCTTGTCAAAGACGCAGATCAAAACGATATAGGACATATCAGGAAAATCCAAATTATCGGTATTGATGAAAATCACTTAATAGGAATTAAAGAATGTGAAAATGAAAAAATTTCAGTTTAGATTTGAAATTACATTAATTATCTTTGTTGTGCTTGCATCTCCCGTTTATGGTGCATTTGAGAATATTAATTATGGAGCAAGGTCGTTAGGTATGGGTTCTGCTTTTGTCTCCGTTGCCGATGACGCTAACTCCATATTCAATAATCCCGCAGGTATTATTCGCACAAACCAAAGCGAATTGGGTATGTCATATATGGAATTATACGGATTAGTCAGTTATAGCTCGTTAAGCTATATACAAAAGTTGAAAGATAATGGCTTTGGTATAGGTATCATAAGTTCTGATGATAAAGATGGTGTCTATCAAGAAGCAGAAGCGATATTTGCTTATAGCAGACAGATCGCCAAAAACCTTAACTTTGGGGCAAATATCAGATACCTTTCTTCTCATGCCTATTTTGACGAGGTTAGAGTTGGCAATGGAAAAGGCATTGCTGTTGATTTGGGAAGTCAGTTTTTACTCCCTGATAAAGGATTATCTTTTGGAATAGGGCTTCATAGTCCGATAGGGATAATTTTTTATAATAGGAAGCCATTATTAGGTTATGGTGAAGAGAAATACTCTCAGATGACCGATTTCTATTACAATATAGGTGCAAGTTGGGATTTAGCGAAGAAATTCTCTAATTTGGAAAAGCTCCTTTTGGCTGGTGAATTGTCCGATGGGTATCCTTGCTTTGGGGCAGAATGGACTTATGCTAACATGATCTCAGTTAGATCAGGCGTAAGACTTGGGAATTCATTGAATAGAGCTTTGACAATGGGGTTAGGATTTAAACTGTCAATGATAAAAATAGACTATGCTTATATAAGCAGTTCAGTGGATGCTGATACTTCTCAGATTTCTGTATCAGTTAATTGGTAGGAAGTTTGATGATCAAAATATTATATCGTTCAAATCTGGCATCAACAAGCTAATTATAAAAGTCACAAATTCAATGGCTAATAAGATGGTAGATATAAAATTAAAGTCAGGTATGTTTGGACCGATATTTATCACCAGAGATTAAATCCAATGCCTATCATAGTCCAAGTTCCGCCGACCAATATTTCGCCGAGAAGTAAACCGAGGAAATATCTCGTAGCTTTCCGATAACCTTGAATTCCG
>DTPJ01000106.1 GCA_011334435.1 Candidatus Poribacteria bacterium
AGATCATCTGTCATAAGCGTAAAATTGCCCTGACATAACGCAATGCCATTGACGGGACTTGGATATAAATCTAGCAGCTTTTGATAATTTTCAATACTTCGCATAATCCTGCCTATCCCTCGTATAGGAGATAACGGCGGATCGTCAGGGTGCATAGCTAACTTGACATTGGCATCTTCTGCAACTGGTATCACACGGTCTAAAAAATATTTTAGATTATCCCAAAGCCGTTCTTCTGTTACAATTCCAAACTCTGTTAATGGCTCTTTTTGCATAATCTCATGGTTATATCCTGTCGCTAATGCTCCACCTCTTGAAGGAATTTCGGTAGAGGTTCTCAGCCAATTAAAAACAGCCATCCATTCATAACACCATACGGAGATGCCTAACTCTCCCATATTTCGTATAAGGTCACAGACGGATTCAATCTCTTCATCTCGCCCCGGCAATCCTAATTTTGCTTTATTCAATGGAGGTCTGCTTTCTAGGACATCAAAAGTAAACCCTGCGTCTTCATATCCTTTCTTTAATTCGCGTAAAGAGTTATACCCCCAAGGTAGGTCTTCTTTCGCTACATTTAGTCCCTTGCTAAAATCCATAACTCCGACAACATGATCAACTCCGCACTGCTTGACCATTTTCCATAATGATACGCTTTTTGGCGAAAAAACCTCAGCTATTTTGATCATCATTTCCTCCGATAACATTTAAAATAACATAGGATTGAAGATTTAAAGTTATAAGATTTCCCTTTATTTTTAATGATAAATCTTCAATCCTGAATATTATATTATTTAGCTTTGATATTAGCCCAAGTTGTCGCGAGCTTGCCAGAATGGACAACTGCCGCTATACCAAGTGATGCCTTTAGTCCCTTATCCATGACAGATTGAATTTCATTTTCAGATAAGGCTACGTTCAAAAGTGCAACCTCGTCAATTAATCCTTTGTGATAATCTGTAAAAGGTCCGTTTGGACCACCTTGAGCACCTATGGAAGAATACTGCGTTCCGTTAATGGATCCTGACAAATTATGAGTGTCTATTAATTTTCCGTTCATGTATATCATCATCTTGCCTGCCGAGCTATCAAATATTCCTGCTATATGAAGCCATTGCTTTTTTTGTAACTGTGCTGTTGGAATACCCGGTCTTTCAGCACCAGCAGTTGTTGTGACTTTCACACGCAATTCATTATTGCCCTTATCTTCATACATATCATATAAATCTTGAGTGGAACCGAGTATCTCATCATAAGAAGACGATAACTCATTTGGCAGTAACTCAAGCCATACCCAAGCCATAAGAGTCAATCCAGACCAGTTTGTAGATACAATAGTCGGCAAATTAACATAATCATCTACCCCATCAAAGCTCAGTGCCTTGCCAAATTTTCCATCAACCCATTTCGGACCATTCATTATCTTTCCATCATTTTTGTTTTCAGATGAATCTTTGGCTATCTCCCCGCTTCCTTCGTCAAATAGCCATACGCCGATACAGTTTTTAGGGTCTATTTTGGCATAGCTTGGGACGGTTAATATACCAAAAACAAACAAAACAGTCACACCAATAAGCAAAAGTCTTAATTTCATCTCGTTACTCCTTTACGTTACAAGTGTAATCCTTAATTTTTCTTATAAATTTTCTACATTCTTCTTCCACATTTTCCTTTGTAACTATCGCTGAAATGACAGCAACGTTACTTACCCCAGTCTTTAATATCTCATCTACGTTCTCATAATTAATTCCGCCAATTGCAACTAATGGCGTTTTTACATTTCCCTTGACATTTTTTATTAATTCAATTCCTGCGGGTTTTCCTGCATCCTTTTTAGTGCTGGTTGCAAAGATCGGGCTAACACCAAGGTAGTTTGCACCGAGTTTTTCTCCCAATATCGCCTCATCGGTATTGTGAACTGTCAAACCTATGATCTTGTCCTCGCCAAGAATTTTCCTCGCTATTTCAAAGGGCATATCGTCTTGACCGATATGAACACCATCAGCGTCAACTGCAAGAGCTATATCAATTCTATCATTGATTATTAGGATTACGTTTTTATCTTTTGTTATCTCCCTTATAGCCTTTGCCTCTTGATACATCTCTTTAGTTGACAAATCCTTTTCACGATATTGGACAATCTTGACACCAGCGTTTATAGCAGAGATAACATCAGACATAATTGTCTTTTTTGTCAGATTTCGGTCAGTGATAAAATATAGACCGATATTATCAAGCAAAGACATCATAATTCCTCTATCTTCTCCATTTTATCTATTGTCTCTTTATTAAGATTATAAATTTCATCATAGAAGTTTTCTTTGAATGTCCCGGGTCCTTTTGATCTTTCAGCGGCAAGTTCGCCTGCGATACAAAAACATGCTAACCCAGCAGATGCTGCTTTTGCGTAATCTTTTTCAACAGCAGCAAAACAAGCGATGACTGACGCTGCCATACATCCAGTTCCCACAACCGAGCCAAGCATTGCGTGACCATTTTTCACTAAGTAGGTTTTATTACCACCAGTGACAATATCTTCTTTCCCGGTTATAACAGTAACGCATTTCCTCTCTACGCTAAGCTTTTTTGCGACAGCTATTAAATCTGCTTCAACTTTTGTCGCCTCAACGCCTTTTGTTCTTACATTCTCGCCCGCTAATTTAGCGATCTCTGAGGAATTTCCCTTTACAATGTCAATTTTTAACTCGTTTAAAAGCTCAAATGCCTTATCGTCACGCAATTTTGTAGCACCAACCCCCACTGCATCTAAGACTATCGGAATATTCTTCTGATTAGCAGATTTTCCTGCGATTTTCATTGATTCAATAATATACTCCGTCAGAGTTCCAATATTGAGGACTAACGCAGATGCGATGGACGCCATATCGCCTGCTTCCTCTTTCGCATGAGCCATAACAGGCAAAGCACCAATTGCCCTGACAATGTTTGCACAATCATATATAGTGACCCAGTTAGTAATATGATGAATTAACGGTCTTGTTTCTCTCACTTTTTGTAGAATTTCACCAGAAAACATTAAGTTCCTCCTTTTTGCTTCACTCCCCATATATTCCTATCTCCCAATGGAGGACCAACATATTTTTCACGAACGCGACGGAAATCAATATGAAGTTTTTACATTAATTCTTCTTCATCAGAAGCGTAATAAGCCTTCATAATCTTATGGGTCAGAGCATCTGACGCACCATACCATAAAGGCACTCTATCTGGTTCGTTATGTTCAAAAGTTAATAATACGCGTTCTCTGCTATTCATTTTTACCATAATAATATTAATTGAGTATAAATAGTCTGTTAATTGCTTGTTAATCTTTATATGTTTTTAATGTCAAAGGAAGATGAGAAATTGTATCATTCAATATTTTATCAACTTATATACTTTCTTTCAAGATCAGAATATTCTGACAGTCCAATTCAAATTTTAGGTAAAAGGTTATCAGCCACAGAAACACAAGAAAAAGTGATCAGTAATCAGTAATCAGTGATCTGTAATTGGCGGTGATTTATTCTTGTTAAGTCTGGTAATTC
>DTPJ01000752.1 GCA_011334435.1 Candidatus Poribacteria bacterium
CTTTTAGTGATATACTCTTTGGTTTATCTGATTCAATCCGTATGACGATAACTTGATCTACCGCAGTTGCAAAGACTTCACGGGTAAATTTAGTCCCATTGACGCTATATTCGGTCTTTGCGATACCTGTATCAAGGTCCAATTCCCTACGATAATTCTCTATCTCTCCGTTAATCGGAAATTCAAGGTTTAGGTCGCCAAGCGTTTGATAGGATTTAATCCTATCTGGTATTCCCATCATCTTTTTAGAAGCTATTTCAGTTGCCTCGTTATTTTTGCCTTCAAACAGCAGTTTTCTTACCTCTTGAAGCGCGGAAAATGCTTCTGGATTGTTCCGATCCATCGCATATCCGTCCCAAAGCGTCTCTTCGTTAAGCTGAATCCTTTCCTTTTCTACCCCACCGAAGACCATCGCACTTATACGTCCATTCCCAACTGGCAATGCTTCTACCCATTCTTTCGCAGGTTGACGATACCACAATATATATCTATCAAAGTTATCGCTCATAATAATTCTCCCTCAAAGGATTAAAAGCTGATGTTTATATAGCCACCATAAATGACGTTTGGATAAGAAACCTCGGGACCATCAACGAAACCATCAAATAATTTTTCTGGTTCACCGTTTTTTGAAGTGTAAGTCCCTGTCCACTGATTAGTTGCACCCAAAGTTTTGTTATAGATAAAAGAGAATCCGATGTTGAAATTCTCTCTTAAAGCTAATTCCAATCCAAAGCATGGAGAAAAAGATAATGCTGAGTTGTTAAAACTCACTGAATTACCATTTTTATCACTGTTTGATATATCTAATGCTTGGTATTGAAATAACGGCTCAATACAAAGGGCTATGTTTTTAAGATATATCTTTTTTATTACGCCTCCATATAGATCAAAGTATAGATTTGTAGGGCTACCTTCTCCGAAATTCATACTTAAATTATCAAACGATGTAAAACCTATATCTCCGCCGATGCTTGCATAAAGCTGTGGTATGCTTGTTGACCTTCCTAAATCATAATCAACGGAAAGATTAAGCATTATAAGCGGATTAGTTGTATCTTCTTTGACATTCAGATCGTATTTTGTTTTAATACTACCTGATTTAATACCAATAATTCCATATTTTCCGCTGATATTCATTCCAACTCCACTTGTTGCATATTCTCGGACTTCCATGCCCGGCTCTAAACTGCCGATAACAGCCTTTCCATAGCTCAGATTACTTGGATTTGTCTTGTTGTCACCGACTTTTGTCACATAGAAGAATCCACGTTTTTCAACCTTGATCTGTTCACCATATTTGACATTTTCATAGACACGGAATTTTTGACCGACGTAAAGCCCGTCATTATTTCCTAATGGGAAACCAACTTTGCTTCCGACGGATTCTATAATCTGTGTTTTTAATGAAAAATCGTCAATCTTACGCGTTTCTAATTCTAACCTGCTGACAAAGCTATTGACTGCGTTCCTGAATATCTGCGTATCAGGATCAACCTTTGAAAATGGGTCTTGCCTATCGGGATAACCAGAAGCGGAACCTTGAATTTTGATCTCTTTTAATGGCTGTATAGTTGCTTTTTGACCATCTTGTGACATGACCAATTTAGACCAAATTACGCCACCTTCAAGATTGTAAGTTAATATTCTTTCGCCAGTTTTCTCATCTTTGGAATAATAATAGCTATAATCTGTCAGGACAACTAAACATATATAAGCGGAATTCATAACTCTTTCTATATCTTCGCTTGTGATGCCAAGCTCTTTCGCTTTTAAGACGATAAAGGAGTTTTTTTCTGCTTCGCTAACATATTGTTTTGCCCTGATCTTTTGCAATTCAGGGTCTGCGAGTATTGATGAAATCTTTGGTGCAATAGTCTCACTCATTAATTCAGATGACTGACGAAATAATGTATCTTCCAAAGACCTTTGTTGTCTAATTAGATCGTCTCTTTGTCTTATAAGGGAAGTTCTCTGGCGTTCGTATTTATCTCTCTCTTCTTTATTTTTCGCAAGCTGTATTTTTTGTTTTGATGCATCTCTTCCGCTTTCGGTAAGGGATTTTATCAGTTCTTCTTGGTCTTTGATCTGCTCTCTAATTGTTGTTAAATTGGCATCTATTCCGATAAGTTGTCTTTCTATATCTGCTCTTGCGATGGTAACTGATTCTAAATTTTTCATTGTCTCGCTGAAATAGGTCTCTCCTCTTTTCCAGAATTCAATTTCCTGTGATTCGGGCATATAGTTATAATCAAATCTCGGCATTTGGATTTGAAGCCTGATAGCTGATAATATTTCTTGACTTCGTCCCTGCGGTATATCGCTTGCAGATGGAGTTAGCAATGGCTCACTTATGATTGAAATTGATTTCCGACCGAATTTTTCAGCAGAATAAGTGTATTGTTGGAGAATAAGGGCAAAGATAAAAGATAAAACAATAATAGCCCTTTTTGAGTGGACACAGTTTAACATCCGTCAATCTCCCATTATTTTAGGTGTAATTCCCGAGAATTATTCTATTAGTGAATATGACTAATATTTCACCTACAATTTTTATTGGCAAAGTATAAATAAATTCAATGGATATTTACTATTTTATTCACCCCTTAATTGAAGCAAATTCATTTACCAAATAGATATTCTCTTTTAATTGTTCTTCGCTAACCATGCCAACAGTCATCGCATCAATGTAAGGCAGACTCATGGCAAATTTGAAGCATTTTCGGACATCGCCATTAAGTTTCCCTTGTCCGATGACCTTCATCGCCAAGACATCTTTTCCCGCATCGTGTATTTCTTTCAAGACAGGCATAACATTGCTGGTTTTTGCGTCCATATTTGTATCGCTATAATTTATTCTGGCAAGCACTACATCAAGCCAATCAGCAGACGCAACTGTCTTCAATGCGCCAAAATCATGACAAGACATACCGATACCTCTCACAAGCCCCTTATCTTTTGCTTCTTTAAGGGCATCTATTGCACCCGTATATCTTTTTAGCCAATCAACTTCAGTTATACAGTGCATAAGCAGAATATCAATATAGTCAGTATTGAACAATTTTAGAAATTTCGGTATAGCCTCACGGATATAATTCCCATCTCTTGAAAAAATCTTGGTTAAGATAGTAACAGATGATCTGTCAATGCCTTTAAGTGCGTCAGCGATATGTGGATGACTGCCATATCCTTCTGCTGTATCCCAAAATGTCACCCCATAACTGTATGCGAGTTTAAGCAAATCCACTAATTTTTGGTGTCCGATCCTCGTTTGTTCGGAACTTCCGCCCCAGCCATGAGTGCCTGTGCCAAAGCCCAATCTTGATAATTTTATCCCTGTTCTTCTAAGGATTACCGTCTGCATTATTATCACTCCATTATAATTTTACTAAACTTTGGACAATTTACAAATTATAATCACATATTTAGTTAGAAAATCCCTCTAAATCTCCCTTTTCCAAAGGGAGACTTTTAGGAATCCCCTCTTTGAAAAAAAATGACTTTTTAGTTTCCCCCTTTGAAAAAGGGGGATAAAGGGGCATAGGC
>DTPJ01000563.1 GCA_011334435.1 Candidatus Poribacteria bacterium
AATGTCTGAGAAAATTCATCATATAATGATCGAAACTCATTAGCATCTACAAATAAGAACACAAAGGGAGCCTAAAATACAATATCCAGTGACATCAAGATGGAAATGAATGTAAAGTCACGAAGAGTTCTTTTAAATCATTGGATTAATTAATAATTTGTATATTAATTAGGGTTAGATATCACGCCCTACAAGAAATTAAGTTCTCTCAATTCGCAAACCATAGTAAAGATATAAAAGGAGAAAATGATAATCTACTCTGTCAATGTAACATTTTTCATAGACTTACTTTTAGATATTATCCTAAAATATTTCCTAAAGCTTGGAAAATACGTCCAAATGCAAGGAAGCTATTTTCTCCCATGATATGTTTTCTTCTGCAATTTTTTTGAGGCAAGACGATACAAGTTTTAGTCTAGAACGATCCTTTGCGAAGCTGGAAATAATGTCAACTGCCTCTTCAATAGTGGTAAAAGTAAGTTTCGAGCATTTCATACTAATTGTTGAGATAAAAGCTGGCACATTACTGCCAACCACCGTTACACCACACCCTATAGCGGTAGAAAAAATACCGCTAGCATTTGTGCTAAGAATCTGTTCTCTGTTTTCTCTCCTATATGGAAGTAAAATGATATCGGATGATAATATTTTTGTCCTGAATTCGTCATTCTTAAAGTATCTGGTCTCTATAGAAACATTTTCCATATTCTTTGATAGTTCAACTATATAGTTGTAAAATTCGTAATTTTTCCTATTAGCTTTGGAGTATGGAATATCTCCTTCTATGTGCAAATGTGCATTTATCCCGATTTCATTTAGTCGCTTCAGGATTTGAATTGAAATATCTTGACCCTTGCGTTCTTCTATGTATCCTAAAGTCCTTATACACAACGAGTCATTAAGAGTTGAGACATTACATTTAAAATGTCCGGAACATTTAGTGTCTGAACCGTGAGGGATAACAACAATATTTTTTGTTGAATAAGGAAATGTTTTTATAACGTCCATCATTTGAACTGTGTGAACAATAATCACATCGCTCTTTTTTAATATAATTCTATTGATCAACTCTACATAATGCCTGATCACATTCTGTTTTAGTATTTCAAGGGCTGTTTTCCTTGATACTTTCTTCAAAAAAACTTTTGGTTTTCTAAATACTGAGTGCATAGTTACTGCAACTCTAAGGCCCAATAATTTTGAAAGGAAAATGAGCGGAATGAACGTCAAGCTACGATTGTACCAAGCATATTCGTGCTGTAGGTGAATAATCTTCGGTCTTAATTTTAAAATTAGTATTATCACACCCAAACTAAAGAAAAGATTAGGTAATTTATAGATTTTTATCAAATTATTTTCCCTTAATTCTTTCATTAGTTCCAAACCTACAACGGTCTCTAGTTCTGCGGATTTGGGGAAAATTAAGCACGCTTTACAATGGCTTATATTTAAGATTTCTTTCATTAGATTGGCAGCATAAATCGCATTTGATTTAACATTCGGACAGATTTCCATCATATATGTTTTAGGAATCATTTCAGTTCACTTTAATGATCCATCAGTCAGTTTACGTTCTTGATCTGAAACAGATTTTTCGCCCCTTGCCCAAATGATTGGCATAAAATACTGTGCAAATGTATCGCCCATAATTGGTCTTATTATATGATATCCAAAAGATTGTATCATTGATGTTGCAGGCCCAGTCTTAACAGACTTTTCCTTATAATAACATAGCTCTATCTCGATATTGGAAAAATTAAACTGACTGAGTAAGGAGACAATATGAGAATAATGAAAGACTTCGACATGATGATCCTCTGGAGATGTTCCTTTATACCCTCCATTATGTCTCTGTCCAGGAATATAAATTGGAAAAAAAGCCGCATTATCGGTAACTAAAGATAGATGACCAGAAAGTTTTAAAACCCTCCTAACTTCACTCATAAATGTATAGATATTTCCTAAATGTTCAATTATACCGTATGCGATCACAAGGTCAAAACTTTCGTCTCGAAATGGAAAACCATCTTCGATATTTGCAATTACAGTAGCTCCTGGTGCATTTGTTGAGAAGTCTAACCTAACATCTCCCGTTGTATCTGATCCACAACCAACATTTAACCTACGCCCAGAAAAATTTTCGGCGAATTCCCAGTATGGAGCTCCTTTGGATATCTTGAAAGAATATGCGGGCATCACAATCATCACCGTTCCTTGTTTCCAATAGAATCAGTGTCAATTGCAGCAAGAATTCCGGTACCGTAACGGTCTGAAAAATTAGATTTCACTATCTTATAGCCATAAGAGACAAGATAGTTCTCACAATTTGAATGTAGTTGCTCAGAATGAGTCTCCATTATGATCCTTACGATTTTCTTAGCTTCAAGAAGCTCTTTCGCTCCCTGTAGAAGTTTGAACTCAGCGCCTTCGATGTCAATTTTTATCAAATCAATACCTTTTATGTCATAATTTCTTGCGACCTCGTCTAACGATTCAATTGGTAATATTGGGGAGTTATGCAAAGCAAATCCAACTTCATCTTCAGGCCTTTCGATTACTTCAATCCTACTATGACCCCCTTCGCTTTTTATACGATAATAACCTCGGGAATCGCCAATCGCCATCAATAAAGTCAAAGTATTTGATATGTTATTTTTCTCTATGTTAACTTTCATTAAATTATAGTTATTTGGCTCTGCTTCTATAGCGACTATTTTGCATTTTTCTTTTAGAATATAATTCGCATACAATACATAATCACCAATATTGGCCCCAACATCGATTATAGTCCACCCCTCTCTCAAAGGAAAAATATCATAAGCACCTCGTGTAAATATTTCCATTATAGAGACAAAATTACTAGCATCCAAAATTTCAACATAATAAGGCGAATCCGATATCCTAAGTCTTAACTTCACATGCTTAGTGAAAAGATCTAGAACTTTAAAACCATATTTAGTGCAAGCTATGGCACCTAATATACGGAAAAAAGTTTTTGGTGCCTTAATATCAAACGTATATTGTTCCATTATTGATACCCAATAGAGCTTTCATATATTTTTAATATTGCTTCGCTTGTTTTCATAATGCCGTTTTTGAATTGATTACTAAAAGGATTCTTTCTCAGTTTGTTTAAGCCATTCGCCTGAAGGATGGCCTTAGATATATCATTACTTGTTGCTTTGGTCCATATTACATCAGTGTCTGCTAGCTGATTTCTAAGCACAGGAATATCTGTAGCTACAATAGGTACACCTGATAAACGGGCATCCATAGCTGTTCCTGATGGACCTTGGATATTAATATACGGTAAAATAATGAATTTTGAATTCACGCATAGCCATTTCAATTCTTCAGCAGGTAGAAGTCTTGGAACAATGATCACACTCTGGGATATATTTAGTTCAAGGACTAGATTTTGAAGATACTTTAAATACTTCTCCCCATCTTTATTTCCTACTGGCCCAACTATTAGGAGTTGCAACTGTTTCAGGTCTTTTTGTGCCAAATGCCAGGCCTGAATTGCCAAATGAAA
>DTPJ01000455.1 GCA_011334435.1 Candidatus Poribacteria bacterium
CGCTTTTCCGTCTTTAATATCCCATTTCATCTCAACGATTATTTTGTCACCAGCTTTAAGCGGATCTGAGATAATCTCTTTTCCCTCTGATGACAAATAGCTGATCTTTATTGATTCTACAAACATAGTGACAAGAGAATATTCTGCTGACGGGTTTTCCTTTTGTGGACGAATTCTTATATAGTGTATTCCAGTCTTTACATTTAGATTAACGCTATTTTTTTGAGCATTGCTTAAATTCACATTAAAACTGCCAATAACTGCACCAGCAGAGTTAAGCACTTCAATAATGGAAGAACCAATGCCATAAGGACGGGCAAATTGGACGTTGAGTATCCCATCTTTGCTGACATTAAGTTTATAAACATCAATATCGTTATTTCCGTCCCAGTTTGTCCCTAATTGCTTTATGCCTATATTTATCGGATTAGCTTGAACAAGTATATCGTTTGGCTCTGTTTCCAATCCCTTCTGATCAGGTTTAAGCTCGCCCAATTTCACTCTGAACTGATATGATGTGCTTGTATCGCCTGTTAATCTGATGAAATAATCTGAGCCTGCCTTGACTATACCGTTGAATATACCGTTATTATCCAATATCTCGCCTATCTGATCGGACTCTAAGGGAGACGAATATATGGACATATTTATAGGCATATTGGAATACTGGGAGATAGAAATTATCGGGATATTGCCAACAGATTCAGGGATATGAAGCCTAAACCAATCTATATCTGATGATGATTCTATCAAACCGCGAACTTCTATGCTTGATTGATTTGACACTGTCAGATAATTTGCTATTTGCAGATCGTTATTGTTTTCAATCTCCATTATGTAGCGGTTTGGTAGCTTATTAATAGTAGCGACAAGCCTATATTGGACGGTAGAGTTTACCTTTATCAGATAATCTGTCTCAGGTCGGACTCCGAATGTCATATACACTGGGTTATTGTCCCTGCTTTGTGCAAAAGCGACCTGTTGAAATGGCTGATCAGAATAGATAGTCACTTCCGCAGAACCAGAAGCACTTGCGTATGACAGTAGGACATCCATAATGCAAGATGATGAACTTGCTGGGATATGAACTCTATACCAATCATCATCTGACCCTGTGCCTCTGATTATCATGTCCGTCATTAATTTTGTCGCTTTGTCTGGTGAGTTATTAGGCTCTTGCTCAGAAGTCGTGACTGGAAAGATGGTAAAAGACCGTTCAATGGTAAAGGCAGACACAGATTCAGGAAGCCGAACAAAAAATTTATGATCTCCTGAGCTGACATTGGAGAAAAATGCACTTGATTCAGTCGTCCATTGCCAATTTCCAGAATCTAATCTTACATAGTAACCCTTTATCTTATCATCGCTTTCATAATCAAATCTGTTCCAATGAAACGCTAAATTATTATAATGTATAGTCCCAATAGGGGCGCTGATAAAAGTTAATGGTCTATCAGGTTCTGTTCCGATATTATTTTCTGCCTTGACAGGACCTGCTACCGAACCGCCATTTTCATCAAGATCAGATTCATTGCCAGATAGATCAACCGCGGTGACCGCAAAATAATAATCAATTGTGTTTGAGTCAACATATATATTGACGACCTTCAATTGCCTGTCAATTATTGTATCTATTGGCTTTAAGCCTTCTACTGATGATATTGGTTTCGTATCCTGATATATGTTATATTTAGCGAAATCTTCATCAATGTTTGTCTCTGTCCAGCTAATTATTATCACTCCGCCGAAATCTCTGTCTCTGTCAATAGCATTAACTATCTTTACAGGAGCAGGTTTGAGATTGTCCTTTGCCTGAACAGGTCCAGCGACTGATCCTCCTGATTTATCTAAAAATGATTCATTTCCCATAACGTCAATTGCGGTAACTGCAACATAATAATCTTCAAGGTCTTCATCAACTTTGATCTCATAGCTTGTCTGTTTTATATCTGATATACGCGCCACTATTAGCGAACTATCAGAAGGACGGTCTTTAAAGATCGGGACAGGAATGTATTTTGACAGATATATGATATAATTGGCAAAATCTATCTCTGTTGATTGCTTCCAAGTAACTACTATATATTTGCCCTGATCGTATGGTCTATCAAAACATCTGACATCAGTAACAGGTGAAGGGGGAAAAGCGTCTATATTGACCTTAACTAATGCGGATTTTGACGAGCTTCGCCCTTTTCTGTCTGTCAGTCGCACAATTACGGAAGCGGAAAGCACATTATCGCCTTCAACAACTTTATAAGAACCAACATATTTGCCATCTCCTGCTGGTCCGTCGTCATGCTTGCCGTCATCATACATCGGGATATTACTTTTTAACCCCTCTATATCAAAACTTGCAATTCCCTCAGGGTCGCCTATCATAGTTACTGTTAGAACATCATTTTTGCCAAGTGTCAACCGACCTGTATGATCAACAGACCTTATCACAGGTCGCTCTCCAACTATATCTATTTTGATCACTGCTGAAAGGCTGGAAATGTTACCTGCATTGTCTTTTAAATATCCTGTTACAATTCCATCAATTATGTAATCATCACCTTTGATTATATAAGTGCCGACATAAACTCCGTCATTTGCGTTTCCGTCATTATGTTTGCCATCATCATAAGCTATCAAACCTATTAATCGTTTGGCGTTCGGGTCGCTATCTGATACAATATCAAAAGTGGCTTTATTTCCTGCCTCGCCTTTTATTGTTACGTTTAACTCACTGCCTATTGACAACGGAATTTTAGCATCATGGCTGACTTGCGTTATAATTGGCGGGGCGGTATCAATCAATATAGGTTTGCCCGTTATAGGTATATCCGACGTATTGTCATACTTATCTTTGATATGAACAACTATGATTGCATCGCTTGCGTTATCTTTTTCTTTTATTGTATAGCTTCCAACATAAATGCCGTCATTAGCATTTCCGTCATTATGCTGACCATCATCAAACATCGGAATAGGTGCAGAAGTTAGCTTTTTTGTGGAATTATCGTATAAAATATCAAAGCTTGCTGAATTCCCCTTCTCCCAAACTAACTTGACAGATATATTATTTCCAATAGACAGGATAGAATCAGGCAGGACATTATGCTCAATTGACGTAAATAAGACAGCGTTTAGCCAATATTCACCAGTGAAATCAGAAAAATCGGTATTGACAAAGTATACTCCCGCAGAAACATTGATATTAATAGTCTCTTTTTGATCGCCTGTTTGCAGTTTTATCTTATCCAATGGCTGACCGACGGAATCAAGCAGATATACATTCATTGATCCGCTTTTTAAGATTCGTGATGCGGTCAAATTTAATATCCCATTTTTAGCGATTGTCAGTCTAAACCAATCTGTATCATTTGTCTGATTTCTCTGTGCTTTGATCCTTTCGCCGATATTCAGCTTATCAGCAAATTCTGGGAGTTATTCGGTTCAAGCTCCCAAACTTCACCTGTGGGAAAGTCTGATATTAACAAGGTAAGGAAATATGGCGTCTCCCAAACATTTGAGAATGTGGAATCATA
>DTPJ01000852.1 GCA_011334435.1 Candidatus Poribacteria bacterium
AAACAGGTGTGAATAGGGCTATGGATGAATGGATTGGACACGAACAAAGACGATGATTCAATAATCTGATGCAGCGATATTTAAACCCTTACCCCACCCCAAACCTGATTTAGGGTTTTGCAAGCTCAACTAAGTCATCTATTATTCTAGAAAACAGTTTAATTTTACCGTATTCTTTAACGGCTTCGTTACAAACATAAACGCCATCTAATTCCTGAACTCGATACCGATTAGTTCCACTCTCAAAGGTATCCCATGCTGTAACTAAATACAATTTTATATTTTGCAAGCTGTTTGGCAATTGCTCCAAATATCTATGCCAATTTATGGTTTGCATAACTCGTTCAGCTAAAGTGGTTTTAGCAGAAATAATGGCAATAGGTTTTTTACCTTTATCGCTTATTTTAAGAATAATGATATCAATATCTGGTTTATAATCTCTCATCTCAAATCTGGTAGCATCTATTTTTAACACCAGACTTTTCGTAAGTTCCTTTTTAATACTGCCACTGGTAACGCATTCTAAAGGTAATTTTTTATTCTTAAAAGTTAAATTTAATACGTGGCAAACCCATTGTGTGAAGGTATTACCAGCTAAAGGTCTTAAGGTATTGGCAATACTCTTGCCTATTTCTCTTAATTCGAAAAGCATCTGTCTATCTTTAATAATATTTTTCCATTTATCAACTGTTTCTGGTGATGCCCATTTTTCAACAGCACGTGGGGTAACCAAATTGACTGCTTCTATTTCACAACTTTTAAGCAATTCAGATAATTTATTTCCAACAACTAATGGATCATGATACTTATTTAATGCTTTTTCTAATTGATCGTTAAAAAAATGTTTTTTAGTAGCACGCCATTTAATTTCAGTATCAGGTAACCAGTTATTTTTATTAAATTGATTGCCCATGATTAGACTATCCTTTTTTGGTTTCTCTCCCATTTACGATCATTTGTTATACCACTATAGATAGGGTAGCATACCCTTGAAAAATTGCAACTGTGAGTTATATCCCTAAATACATACGCTTTACTACTATTCCGTTTGATCTTTGTTGTTCATTCCTTCTACAGCCCCGTTAGAAATCATTAACCTTGTCCACAAGCCACAATTTCTTTTTCATGCCTGCGTACAAATATGCAAAATCACGCAGGGGGTTTAACCGTGACTGAGTTGCCCATAAAAACCATTGCTTAAGCCATCTTTTAGCCCAGCCTGTGAAAAGGCAATCCCAGAATTTCTGAAAGGCTTCTTTGAGTAGGTAAGTTCGCACTATTGGGAGACTTGTCTTTAACAATCCTTTTACTACTGTCAACTTAAAATAAAGCAAACCGTGGCTCAAATTTATTCAGCACCCCATTAGAGGATCCAAGCTTTTTATAGATTTTTAGGGGACACGAATGAGTAATAAATAAAAACTATATTAAAGGGTACACACGAATTTAAGTTCCAATAAATATTACTTAAAGTATACTATTTTGATTCTTATTGACTAGTCTTGTCCAATGATGTACAGATTTATTGGAGGTTTATTATGCCTAAAGACATAATTAACAATATGATCAATACTAATCAAGCTGCAGCAGTATTGGGAGTAAGTGCAAAGACGATTTACAGAATGGAAAAAAAAGGTATTATTCAATCAATTAGAACTCCTGGCGGTCAACGCAGGTTTAATAGAAAAGATATAGAAGATTATATAATGATAAGTAAGTCAATTGCCGCGCCCCAGAACCCAAGTAAATACAGATCCAACTTAGCAAGCACATCGTTCTATGTGAATGAGCATACTGAAGAAGATACACTATTCCCTATACCAGAAGCCTCACCGTATGCTGGTGTTGCAAGAATACAAGAACAGATTGCTCTTAAAAGCATCAAGAGTCATAAACAGCACTATGATTCAGACCTCGGTATATATAAATGGATAGATGAATGGGAATTTAGGAGCTATCATACAAAGACCTATACCCACGGTTTACACAACTATCCAGCAATGTTTATCCCTCAAGTAGCAAGGAAATTAATACAAGCCTTTTCATCAGAGGGCGAAACAGTCTGCGACATATTTTGCGGTTCCGGAACAACACTTGTAGAAAGCAGTCTTTTAAACCGCAATTCGATTGGTATAGATCTTAACCCTCTGGCTATTTTGATCGCTAAGGTAAAAACAACATCCATTAACCCTCAAACTCTCACTGATAAACTTAAGGACATTCTTGAAGATTATAAAAACATAAAAATCGTAACACCACCAAGATTTACCAATTTAGATTTCTGGTTTTCTGAGGCGGTAATAAGGGACCTTTCAAAGCTTAAACAAGCAATATGGAATATCTCGGAGGAGAATATAAGGAACTTTTTCTCGGTTTGTTTTAGCGAGGTTGTTAGGATTGTATCCTTTGCCAGACATAAAGAATTCAAACTAGTAAGAGACAAGGACAAACTGCAAAGCACTTTCAAACCAAATGTGCTTGAGGAGTTTATGAGGTTGTGTGAGAATAATATACTCGGTATGAAAGAGTATATCCGTGATGTAAGCCCTAACATAAGTGTCCGCATCATACAGGGTGACTCAACAAAAGACAATGGCATACCTGAAAACTCTGTAGACTTTATTATAACATCGCCTCCCTACGGTGACAGCCGAACAACCGTTGCATATGGGCAATTCTCAAGATTGTCGTCTCAATGGTTGGAGCTGTTGCCAACACATATAAAAGACATTGATAAAGAACTGCTTGGCGGAAAAAATAATATTAATCTCGATGATCCGATACTCGATTTATCAGATACATTGAAGCTTAGTATCAATATTATAAAAGACAAAGACAAAGAACGGGCAAAGGATATTTTGAGCTTTTATATGGATTTAAACAAAGCCATTTCTCAAGCGTATAAGATGCTCAAACAAAAGAGGTATTTCTGTGTGATTATTGGAAACAGGACCGTAAAGGAATTGGTCTTAAAAACAGATGAGATAATAAGTGAGCTTGCAGAAAATATAGGGTTCATTCGCCAGGGAATTTTATATAGGAATATACCAAACAAGAGGATGCCGCTTAAAAATAGTCCTACAAATGAACCCGGGAAAACAGGGTTTACAATGCAGAAGGAAAGTATCGTGTTGTTGAAGAAAATGTAATGTATGTAAAAATCTTTTATACCTATCATATAATCTGTAAAAATTGCGTTTATCCATTTTAAACCCAGTATCGTAATCACGATATTTACCTTCATTTTTATTGTTTCTATATGCTTCAATGCGAATTTTAGATAATCCAAAAATGCATTTGCAAAACCTGTCCTCGTGAAAACGGGGATAGAGAAGTATGTGGCGGTTTGATTTATCAAAAAACATCGTCGCATAAATGCGACCACTACGAGAGATGGATTTGTTACCCCACCCCAAACCTGATTTAGGGTTTTGCAACGGCTTGACAATCGTGGATACATGTGATTACCACATATAAATTGCTTAATTATTGGAGAAGAAAATGAAAAGGACATATCAACCACAT
>DTPJ01000518.1 GCA_011334435.1 Candidatus Poribacteria bacterium
ACCCCATTTTCATATTCACAGCGCAATAATATTAGCACCATTCTTGCTTATTACTTATTCAAAAAACCCTAATATTGTTTATTATTGGATATTTTATCCAGCTTTATTCGATTTTATAACAAATTTATATTTAATTTCTATTAAATATATTCCATCAATTATTAATCCTCAAACTCAGCCTGGCTTTATTATTGGAGGAATAACTTTTATTTTGAGCATATACACATTATATATTTGTAAACCTACCATTCTGTCAAATTGGAAACTAAGGGTAAAGACATATTAATTCGGAAATTGTATAGAGATATAGTTTATGGATAATAGTGGAGTTTTAGGATAATAAATTTGCTTTTATTTCTCAAATACTATATATTTTGCTCATGACTAGAGTTAACTTGGTCAAAAGAACGTAAGTACGATATTACCAATTAGTTTGATTTCTTACCAACCAATTGGTTTATTACCTTATAAATACCAATTCACTTATGCCATTTAGATAATTCCTCCATCTAAGTATCCTTTTTTCTGTCAATTCGTCTTCTTTTTGTTGCGCTTGTCCTATAAACCAGTCCCAATCATCATTAGTATCTTTCAGTATATAATAAGATTGAATGAGTAAAGGCGAAATATCGTTTATATCCATTTCTTGGCCATGTACTGTAGGATAGTAATAAATTTCACTTAACTTGTTTTGCACATTGTAAGACTTGAGAAACAGACGATAAGCTTCGTCGTTTCTGCCATTTGAATGGAGTATCGAACCAATGATTGAAAGCAAGCAAGGATCTTCAAGAGACTGGATACCTTCTTGATCAAACAATGCAATATCTTGGGCTAATCGTAAAGCACTCTGACGATCGCCGTTAATTTGCTTTATATAGGCATAATACCCGTAAAAATTGATATTACTGGGTTCATAATGGTCTCTAGAAGCATTGAGATTCTGTATTGCCAAATCAGTTTCACTAAGAGACAATGCGATTATTCCTCTCCAAAAATCTTTGTCTATGATTTCATTTTCATACCATGCGTCCCATTTATCTTCGGCTTCCATCCACTCACACAATCCTGTCAATATTTTTGGGTAAAGCGTCGATTTGCGAATAAAATTGCTTTTTATTAAAAGTGGTGATAGCCTCACAGCATTAATGTAAGATGTTAGTGCTAATGTTTGATCACCAACTTTTTCTTCCATCCATCCCAAATTAATCCAAATCATTGTATTGCGGGGCGCGGATTCGGCCGCATGACGCATATGCGTAAGAGCTTGATCATAATTTTCGGTCAACCAATACAAAACTGATAAATTAGCTTCTTGAATTGGCCAATGAGGATCAATCGCTTAACCAATCTGCTGGTATTGCAAAGCACGGTACAAGGAATATTGATCTAAAATCCCCGATAAACTTTCGCTCACCTGATAATCATATGTGATGCTACACTCAAAATGATAGAGAGCATTTTTCGGATAACGGTCAGCAAGAGAACAAATCCCATCTTGAAATTGCAGTTCTTCTCCTAATTCTTGTTGTTTGACCAAACTTTGATAATTGCTGGATGAAGTAATCAGTGTCGAAATTGAGTAAATTATAAAAGTTATAAGGAGGAGAAAAGTCATACCTAAAAAGATATAGAGCCTGCGCGAAATTTTCCATTCCTTGATATAAAAAGCATATCGGATTAACAGAATGAGAATGATAAGCAAAGAAGCCGAGTAATTAGCTGCCCAAAGCATAGAATCAAAAAAATGATGTACTAAAAAGGCTAAACCTCCAGCAAGATAAGCATCCGTATATCTAATTGTCGGTCTCTCCTTTTTTGAGAGATAACGAGCTGCTAGCACTATAAATAAAACGATAACACAGTTGAGTAAAATAAATCCTATCACACCATATTCAACAAGGGCATTTAGCCATAAGTTGTGAGCCGAAGGTGCAAAGAAACCTGGCGGTAACTTCGCAACATGGGAATAAGCTAAAGGGAATCCACCATTTCCATGACCGTAAATCGGTGCCTCTTGGAAAGCGTTCCATGAATATTTCCATAATCTTCCACGACCAGAGGAAAGACTATCTACAAACGTGAGAAATTGTTTTGATTTTAGACCAGCAATATTAATCTGTTTACTTTCGATTGCTCGCCAAAGCACCGCAACTGAAAATAAAGCAAGCATAATAGAAACAATCAGTATCTGCCTTATAAATTGCCTGCGCCGATATGAATCAAATCCTTTAGATCTAGACCGGGAGAGAATACTACTTAGGAGAGGAATAGATGAAAAATAAAATACTCCAACCAGAGCCCCGATTAATCCCCCTCTGGATATAGCAAAATATAGAGTAAGAGCACACAACGCAATTCCGGCTATCCAGAGTAGTCTTTTTGATTTTGTTTTGGAAGACACCATCCGTACAAACATTATAGGCCAGACGAAGTTCATGTAACCGGCTAATATATTTGGATGATCAAAGATAAATCCAGAAATACGAAATGATTTAGCCAAAGGAGGTATTTCTTGAAGGTGGGATAAGACCCAGGAATAACGGCCAAACCAAATGAATACTTCTAGTAAAGAGAAAATACCAGCAAGTACCCCTGCTAAAATTAGGCTGTTTTCCCAAATAACTCGACTTGATTCATCTATCAGTGAAACATAGACAAGAAAACTCAAGAAAACAAATAATATCGTTCGAAAAACTGCTATCAGATTTAACGGAAGAGAATATGAGAATGGTATCATTGCAATTACATACAATGCGGTAAATATGCCTACAATCAATATACTTGAAACGGTGAATTGTTTATAGCGAATTATCTGGTAACCCCACCAAAGTAGACCAATAAGTGACAAGAATATCCATCCCTCATGAATTCTATTAAGTAGAACTTCTATAACACAAAGAACAATAGAAATCAAAGCTACGCAAAGCAAATTTTTATATTTATTCACTCGAATTCTCCGAGAATGATATGTTGATTAGTCGAAATATCACTCATTTTTATCTTTCAAATATTATCCGCAATCTATAAAATAGTGAGTATACAATTCTGATAGGATTGGGGAATCAATCTGTCCTTTATCTAGCTGACTTTTCCTTTTTTAGCTTTTTTATAAAGTTCTTGCTGAATTTTTCTTTATATTTCTTCCTCCTTGTTGTGTTTGAATTAATCTGCGAAGCAATTGAGCTGTCTTAGGAAAGTTGTTCATTCCGTAGACACGATTTAGGTGAGGGTGGTTTTCAATGTTTCTCTCCTTCTCCAGCTCACTTCACCAAATAACCCTTAAGGCATCTTCATGGGAGGGTTATTTGTAGTTTGAGAAACTCTTCACTTTTTTTCTTATCATAGAGATTTATCAACACTTCACACGATAAACCTTATAGATCAACCCATTCACCTTTACTCTTCCTACCAACTCCAGTCTTTCCTTGGGCATTGATATTTTAAAAGACTGCCATTCATTATTCGGCTTCAATAGAATTGGCAGTTCTTCATCTTCTGCGGTGATGATATGATCA
>DTPJ01000354.1 GCA_011334435.1 Candidatus Poribacteria bacterium
CTTGACAGAATAAAACCACTATGATAATATGAAAGTATGGAAAACGCAATAAAAATCAAGGAAAAGTTTGTTGTAATAGACTCAAAAGATAACGTTGCTACTGCAAGAACTGAGGTTGACTCAGGAACTCTTTTTATAGCTGATGACGGAAGTAATATCAAGGCTAAAAGCCATATCCCTTTTGGACACAAGATGGCTTTAAGGGATATAAGAAAGGGAGAGCCTGTCATCAAATATGGTCAAAGGATCGGCATAGCAACACAAGACATCGCAGTTGGTGAATTAGTGCATACGCATAACCTTTCAGGTGAAAGAGGAATGGCGAGGTGAGAAATACCTTTCTTGGATACAAAAGGGATAATGGCACAGTAGGCGTTCGTAATCATGTCCTTATATTATCTTCTGTCGTCTGTGCAAGCCATGTCGCAAAACGAATATCAGAGGAGGTGCAAGGAACAGTTGCTTTGGTTCACGAGCATGGCTGTGCACAAAATGGAGAAGACAAAGAGCAAACTAAAAGAGTCCTCGTTGGAATAGGTAAGAATCCCAACGTTTCTGCTGTCCTAGTAGTAGGGCTTGGTTGTGAAACGATAAGCTCAGATGAGATAGCGGAAAGCATTTCAATATCAAAGAAACCTGTTGAAACACTAATAATTCAAGACAATGGGGGAACTCTTGAATCAATAAGCAAGGGAGCAAAAATTGCCCGTGAAATGGTTGACTATGCTTCTCGTCTAAAAAGAGAAGAAGTCGGATTAGACTCGTTGATCCTCGCGACACAATGCGGTGGTTCTGATGCTGGATCAGGCATTTCCGCTAATCCCGCTTCTGGATATGCCTGTGATCTTATAGTCAAAGCAGGTGGAACTGTCATTCTCGCGGAGACTACCGAGATGATAGGAGCAGAACATCTGCTTGCAGAAAGGGCTGTTGATAAAGAAACCGCGGATCGCATACTTTGGTTCGTAAAAAGGGTTGAGGATCGCGCAAAATCCATCGGCGTTGATATTCGTCTCGCAAATCCTGCCCCAGGAAATATCGCTGGTGGAATAACTACGTTAGAAGAAAAATCACTCGGAGCGATCGCAAAAGCTGGAACAATGTCCATAGTAGAGGCAATTGAATATGGCTTTCAACCGACTAAAAAAGGTCTTGTGATCATGGATTCTCCGGGGCAAGATACCGCATCAGTGGCAGGAGAGTTAGCATCGGGGTCACAGATAGTTACTTTTACGACTGGTCGTGGCTCTCCCACAGGTTCTCCTATTGCACCTGTTATCAAGATCGCCACAAATTCGTTATTATATTCACGGATGAATGATAATATGGACATTAACGCCGGCACTATAATTGACGGCACTGAATCTTTGGAGGAAGTGGGGAATCGGATATTCAAAGAAATTTTAGATGTCGCATCAGGCAAATTGACAAAAAGTGAGATCCTTGGTCATAGGGAATTGTCTATTGATAGACTAAATCCTTTTTATTGATACAAGTTATTAATACAAGAAGTTTAAACAAAAAATGAGAAAAAAGCTTTCAAGAGATGACATTTTACGGATTCTGAGAGATCAGATGCCTTATTTAAAAGAAAAATATGGCGTAGAACGATTAGCAATTTTTGGATCGTTTGCAAAGGGCAGTCAGACTTCCAAAAGTGATATTGACATCATTGTTCAGCTTGCAAAACCCATAGGATTAGATTTTATGGAACTTGCAGATTTCCTTGAAGGCATATTGGGGAGAAAAGTAGACCTATCAACATTTGATCAATTAATGAGAAGCAAAGAAAACCAAAGATACCAACATATTGTTCAGGACGTTGAGAGGACTATGATCTATGCCTAAAAAGCGAAAAGATGTTGATTATCTTGAAGATATCCAAGAAGCTTTATGTAATATTATAGAATATATTGAAGGTCTGACTTATGAAAAATTTGTCCTTGATAAAAAAACCAAAGATGCTGTCGTTCATAATCTTGAGATCATCGGAGAGGCAGTGAAAGCTTTATCAAATAATATACGCAATGAATATAGTTACGTGCCATGGAAAAAATTAGCCGGTGTAAGAGATAGACTTATTCATAGTTATTTTGACATTAACTATGAAATTGTCTGGAATATAATAAAAAATGAGTTGCCCAGACTACTTGATCAGATAAGGGAGATATTGGTTGCATTGAAACATTAGAGGAGGTGATGGAGCGAATATTTAAGCAGATTTCAAATAAAGCAAATTGACAAAAAGTGAGATCCTTGGTCATAGGGAATTGTCTATTGATAGGCTAAATCCTTTTTATTGATTTGGAGGGAAAAAATGAAAAAGAGTTTTATACTTATGGCTTTTGTCAGTGTGTTCGTATTCAGTTTAATGTTTGTATCTTATAGTAATGCCAAAGTTGATCCGAAAACGTGCTTTTTAGCGTGGACTTTCAATGAAGGATCAGGCACAACCGTTAAGGACATGAGTGGAAACGGTAATGATGGAACTTTTGTAAAAGACGTAAAATGGGTTGACGGGAAAAATGGAAAAGGCGTGCAATTTGACGGCAAAACTACTGCTATAAAAACTGCAACAGCCAAAGGTGTCGGCAATAAAGCTTTTACTGAATGTCTTTGGGTCAAATTCAGTGACCTTACCCCTGAAAACCAATTCGGATATATAAGCTGCACAGGAACAGCTAATGCAAGATATTTCTATTACTCAACATGGAGTTCAGCAGGAGCACCTAATGATTGCATACACGCAGGAACTCTTGATACAAAAGGAAATTGGGGCAGAGGGATTGCAACTGGTAGAATATTCAAAAAAGATCAATGGTATTTTGTCGCTGCCACAATTGATACTGTTGCTGGGTCCATAAAAGTATACGTAGATGGTAAGATGGTCCAAGAGCAGAAGATTGACGCTGGTGATGTGCCGGGAACCCCCAAAGAAATATGGGTTGGAAGTAGCCCCGAAGGTTATACATGGCTTGCCGGAATTGTTGATGATGTCGCATTCTTCAATGTTGCTGTAAGTGAGGCAGACCTCAATAATATTATGAAGAATGGCATCACTGGCGAACTTAATATAACCGCTGTAAAACCAGCTGGCAAGGTCGCCACTGAATGGGGTCAGATAAAAGCCCAATAGAGATCAATTAAAATGAGGCACGGTTTTTCCCGTGCCTTAAAAGGAGTGATAGTTGATGAAAATAAAATTACTTTTATTTATATTTGTCGTTAGCCTGATGCTTATTGGATATGTTAATGCCTTTGATATAAAAACTGCTTTCCTTATATACACATTTGAAGAGGGAGCAGGAGATAAGGTCAAAGATGTAAGCGGTAACGGAAATGACGGTATTATTAAGGGTGCTAATGCTAAATGGGTTAAAGGGAAAAATGGTGGAGGTTTATTTCTTGGCGGGGCGAATCATTCCATCAATACTACAACTGTGAACGGCGTTGGAAAGACTTATTTCTCGGAATGCCTATGGGCAAACTTTGAAAACCTGTCAAC
>DTPJ01000047.1 GCA_011334435.1 Candidatus Poribacteria bacterium
AAGTAGCACATGGATAAGATAAAAGGGCAGTGAATATGAAAATTAAATTGATACTGATATGTTTTATTATTTTGTCTGTAATTAATAATTTTACATGGTCAGCAGAAGGAAGTTCACCAAAAGAAGATCAAGGAGAAGAGATTGTTGTTACTACGGACGGTTTTGCTATATTAATGGGCGTTTATAACCCGTTTGATGAAGATATGAAAGGCATTTATGGTAGTTCATTTTCTTTAAGCACTCAATACTGCTTGAATATGGGGCGATCAATAGATTTATTAGCTTCTATTGGATTTGTACATAAGAACGGTAATCCGTTTTATGATGATCTAACTTTTACTTCGGATAACATCTCCACTATAACCTTCTTTCCTATTGAGATAAGCGCTAGGAAGAGGTTTATATTTATGAAAAATCCAACAAAGGGGCTTTCTAGAGGGTTATATATTGGTGGAGGTATAAACTATATCCGAGCAAGAGAAAAAATAAACGAAAAACAGACGACAAGTGGCGGAGATTTTGGCACTCATTTTTTCGCAGGACCTCAGATATTTCTTAATGATAATTTAGCGTTTGAAGGCGATGTAAAATTACTTTTTAATAATATTGATATGAAACACGGTAGCACAAGGTATTCTATTATGTTTTCTGGATTAATGATTAAAGCAGGACTTGCTTGGTATTATTAGGATCGGAGTTCTTATCATGCGTAAAATAATATTTTTTGCTTTTTTAGCTTATCTCATAATTCCCGTTAACATTTACGCTTGTATGATAGTCTTTTACAAACAAGACCCATTGATCTATGAGATTTCACACCGAGCAATAATCATATATGATAGCGAAAATCAAAAGATTGGGCTTATACCACAGATCAGTTTCAAGGGCAGACCACAAGATTTTGCAGTTGTTGTTCCCACACCAAGCGTGCCTAAGTTAAATTCTGTATCAAGCACAATATTTTACGATGTTGAATATTTAACTTCACCAATAACGAGATGGAGAGAAGATGGATTTGGTTGTTCTTATGTAACTGGGACCGCAGAAGATAGCACGAGTAGAGTAGATTACGGCGAAATCAGTATTATTAATGAAAAAACGATCGGGGCATTTGATACGGTTACGCTTTCTGCCTCTGACCCTGATGCTTTGATAAATTGGCTTAAAGAGAACGGATATAGGTTTTCCTCTAATGATAAAAGCATCCTTGACTATTATATCCAAAAAGGGTGGGTTTTTACCGCTATGAAATTTAACGAACCAGCGTTAATGGATACGCCGTGCAACATAAACCCAATTATTTTTAGATATTCAGCAAGTTCCATTGTGTATCCTATACGTTTAATGTCAATAAATACCGAAGACAGCACTAATTTAGTTATATATGTCCTCTCAAATAGCAAAATGACCTTTCCAAGTGCGGTTGTAGAGTATGCAAATAATATTGACGACAACGAATTAAAAGAGATAGAGAAAAACTATCCCGCATTTGCAGGATTAATCGGACAAAATCGCTACCTTACGAAGCTAAAACGGACGTTTTCTATAATGGAGATGGACTCAGATATTGAGATCACAAAATCAGCAGATAATAAAGAATATAAAGGGATAATCTATTATAGCGTCTCCACTTTAAAAGACGTTTTGCCAATGTTGGTAGCTATCTTGATACTCCTTGCGGTTAGATATATAATAGTCAAGAAGAGATCAGTTTGTTAAAAAGCAATTTGTTAATTTGAAACTTTGTTTTTTGAATTCAGTATTTTTTCGGTTACAATTTCTCTCATTTGCAGTTGTTTTACCTCAAGGGGCAAATTACCGTCAATGACAGTGAACCCAAATTCTGTCACCATAGACTCATATTGATTGAGTATCCTCTCTTGAAAGAGACGAAAACTTGTGACTGTATCCTTTGACAACCCTAAATCTTTTCCTGCTTCATAATATTTGATCTTTGCCCTTGATGATAGGATTCTACTTACTGCAACGTCAAGTGGAATACTGAAATAAAAGGTTATATCAGGCTGAAAAGCAAATGAATAAATGTTGCGTATCCATTGCGGATCAACGCCTCTTGCAACATCTCTGGCAAAAGCGGTAAAAGCATATCTATCAGCCATCACGATTACGCCTGCTTTAAGCATTGGCAAAAATAGATTTTCCCATCTATCGGCAAAATCTGTCGCTTGTATAAGGCTAAAAGTTGTGGGAGTTAGCGAACGAGTTTTCTTGCCAAGCCGAGTTGTGCTTTTAACCATCTTTGATGAATTCCATTCGCTAAAGTAAATATCCCTTTTGCTTGTTGATTGTAGCCATTTATATAGGAGATTTATCTGAGTGCTTTTGCCACTGCCATCAATCCCTTCAACTACAATAAGTTTACCTTTATACGGATTTGTTTGAAGCATAATATCACCTCGCTATTTATGGTTCTAAAAACTCAACTAATATAGAGACAAAAATGCCATCATATCTAAATCAGATAAAATTATTGGTCAAAAAATTCTTTACTGCTATTTCTCAATTTACTTAATCGGTTTTTTGACCATATTTGACGCCATTATATTCATCATAATAATACCAGTGATTTGCTCCTTTGACACCTGAGTATAGCCTCGGGTATTTGGAATAAATTTCTCTGGCGGAATCTTTGGGTTAAATTGTATTTGATCAAAATCAATCGTAGTGCTTCCACTTTTTGGATCGCTATACTCAATTCTTATAGGGTCCCATTTTCCATCAAGTATTTGGATAGTAGTAACTTCATTTACCGTCGGTTTGGTTGACTTGATCAATATTTTATGGGCTTTTCCCTGTGTTGTGTTTATCAATCCTTTATAGCTTAAAATGCTTTCACGCCAAAATCTTTCTCTATTAGCAGGTTTCAATCCTCCGAATATCCTCTCGGAAATATTTATTGTGGCGAACTGCTTTGAATCTGGAAACAATGTTACTGCTGAAATTGGTTTTTTGTCTGGAATTATAATAATAATATTTCCCATATTGCCTTTAAGATTAAGAAGCATTTTATTCGGATTAGAAGCATAAAGATCAGCTTTTGTATCAATAAGTAATGGTGCGTTTGTTGATGATTTGCTTGTCTCAAACCTACCAACGCCTTTGATTGACATTTTACACATTAAGCTACTTGTATCTTTCATTCCTTCTGAGAACAGTTTTTCGTATTTATTAAAGAACTTTTCTAATATCATTTTCGCTTTTGGGCTTGACTCTTCCGCACCTACAATCGCTGATGACAGGATAATAAACAGTAAAATTACGATAATGTAAATCTGCTTTTTTGGCATCTTCAATTTCCCCTTTTGTATATAATCAATCAAATTGATTGTTTAATGTAAAAAAGATAACTATCTTTGCTGAGAATTCTGAAAACCAGTTAAATCCAATTATCATAAGGATTAGAAAGCCATATAAAAATGAAAATGCTCCATATTTGTCATTCCCGTGAAAACGGGAATCCAGAAAAATCATAAAAAAGA
>DTPJ01000706.1 GCA_011334435.1 Candidatus Poribacteria bacterium
AGGATAAACATCTGTAAAATACCCAATATAGGCACCGACCCTTAGACCCCATCTAATATATGCTACAACAAAGTCAAACATACCTTTCGGATATTTGGCAGTAAATAATATAGCCCACCAAGCTATAAAAATCACTACTGCAACCGCAATGCTATAAACGGCAAGAATTATGCCGTGAGGGATGATAACATAAGCCCATCCAAGAAAGGTTTTTAAGATCAGCTTTCCACGGGACAGAGTTTCTGGATAGTCAATTGAGAATGTTACAGGATATTCTGGAATCTCTTCACCACTGAAAGGAGGATATTTATCGTTGAATAAATAACTTACATAAGAATTATAGCGAAGAAACCATCTTGAGTAAGCTACACAAAAATCAAACATCCCCTTTGGGAACTTGCCAGTGAACAAAATTGCCCACCAAGCGATAAATTGGACAATACTAACTGCAACCCCATAAAGCGTGAGAATAATACCATGTGGAATACCAGCATAGATCGCACCAAAGAAGGTTTTCAGAAGCAGTATCCCCCTTGACAAACGCTCTTGATACTCAAATGAAAGTTTAACCGGTGAATATTTAGCCTCCCCCATGATTAAACACCCTCCTTCTTTCAAGTCTGCCTATAAACAAACCTGATTTAAGTAATAAAAACAAATAATACCTTTGTAATTCCATTACTATTTTACATGAATATAATGACAATGTCAACAAACTTATGTATAATTTATATATAGTTTAAAGCTATTTGGCAAGTTGAGTGTAATTCAAATTGTAGGCAATACAGAGATCGGTTTTTCAAAGGTGAGCTATAAAAATTTATAAGAACCAGAAATTAGCATTATAAAAATTATTGATTATTCATTGCAAGAGACTGTCCTGAAACGTCTAAACAAACCATCTTTGTCAGATCACGGACAATGAGCCTTCCGCCTGCCAATGCCATAGGTCCCCAAGCGTCGTGACCGTTAAGAACTCGTGCCTGAGCAAGTTGCTTATATCCGTCAGATGTTGCCTCTGCTAATGTGAGAAGCCCATAATCATCCATAACAAGTATCAAGCCATCAGCGATCATGAAAGGACCAAGACCAAAGCGATTAGCTGATCCGCTTGTCCATAACAATTTTCCTTCTAAATCAATGCAGGCTAACTGCCCATCAGGTCTGACACCGTATATATGCCCTTTATATAATATCGGTGTTTGCTGATCACAACTAAATATATCAGGTTTCAATCGGTAAAGCGTCTTTACAGTTATCTTTCCCCTACTTTCAACTAACTTTATCATCATACTGCCAGTGCCATATCCGCCTGTCAGAAAAATGCGTCCATCACCTATTATTACAGGAGAGGGAACAGTCGCTATCCCGATCTTCCATTCGTCAGTTTCCCAAAGAATAGAACCATCTTTTGCGGAGACGCCAACAACCCCACCACTGGCACAGTATACGTATATCCGTTTTCCGTTAAAATCCATAGGCATTATTGAGGAATGAGTCATGTTCCAATTATGAGGATTTGGAGTCTTCCAGATGATATTACCAGTTGCACAATCAACAGCGATCATAAGTGCGTCGCCACCTGGGGCAATTATTGCATTATCATTTTCAATCAAGGGACATTGACCTGCATACCATTCGGGAACTATCGTATTGAAATCACGGACTAAATCCATTCCCCAAATAAAATCTCCGGTTATTGGATTAAGGCACAAGACATGACATTTTGGACCTAAAGAGACAACATATTTGTCTGTCACTGCTGGAACTGTGCGTGACATTCCGTGATTGCGTTTGACTTTTACAGGATATGAATATCGCCATATATCTTTGCCATCGGATAATGTCAGGCATCTTAGGACATCTGATTGATTTTTCGCATCGTAATCTAATAGATAAACACGACCTTTTAGAATTGCAGCACCAGCGTATCCTTCGCCGACGTCAATTCCCCATAAAATCTTTGGTTGTCCAGGACCCCATCTTCTCGCAAGCTTTATATTTTCCGTGCTAATACCGTCAAAATTTGCTCCACGGAATCTCTCCCACGAACCGGGCAACTCTATTGGCACTACATTAAATTTAGTCAGATTGCCCTTCTCAACTGGTGATGTCGTCAGACCAGAACCATCAGCAGTAACTTTATCTTCGCCGGGAACTCGCTCCTTCAACTGATCCTTCGTCCCATAGAACATCCAGAAAAATATCAAGACAAGACCTAATAATGTGACGAATATAGGCGTAATTCTAATAATAAGTACAAGTTTTCCTGCTTTTTTCTCAAGATTTTCTGACATTGTATTTCTTTCAGCTTGGTATTATAACCGCTTTCATCGCCTTTCTTTCCGCAACCGATTTAAGTGCGTTTGTGGCATCTTCCAAACTAAATCTATGTGTTATCATCTTTGAAAAAGCGTCAAAATTTGCCTGAACCGTTCTCAAAGCATGCAAGACATGGCGAGTGTCGCTTACCCAAACGCCTTGCAATGTGATATTTTTTCTGATTATATATTCAAACCAAGGAAATTGGACATCCCCAGCAGGCTCACCAAACCCAGCAGTGATATATGTTCCGCCGATCCTGACCAAAGGGATACCATCAACAATTGCGTCAAGGCTTCCTGATGCTTCAAAAGCTGTATCCACTCCCCTGCCATTTGTAAGTGATAATATGATCTCTTTTATTTGCTCTTTGTTATGAGTTTTTCTGTTTATTATATGTGTTGCTCCAAAATGATAGCACATTTCAAGCCTGTCTTGAGTTCCACCGATTACGATTATGTTACCTGCACCAGACAATTTGGAATATGCAACCAAAAATATGCCCAAGGGACCGGGTCCTTGAATAAGAACGGTATCTCCGGGGTTGATCCTTGCATATTCAAAGGCATGTGCGGAAGTTGCTCCTGAGCAAGAAACAGGGACATAGACAGCAGGATCGCGATTATCCAAAAGAAAGATGTCAGTTTTTTCAGAGAGTATTATGTGTTCCGCATAACAGCCGTTTAAGTAAGGTGGGATATTAATTGAGCGATGAATACCATAAGCCCATCGGTTTTCGCACAAGGCAGGTTGACGAACGACAACACAATAATAACATTTTCCACATAAAACTCCGCGGTTCCATATAATTGGATCGCCTTCTTTGACTTTTTCACCGAGAACCGTCTTTTTTTCTCCGTTTACGTTGACAACAACGCCTACCCCTTCATGTCCAAGGATCATTGGCAATGGCACACGAGGGTCTTTTCCCTCAAACATATGAACATCAGAACCACAGACTCCCGCAGATGTAATTTTTACTAAAATCTGTCCTTGTGAAAGCTCGGGAATCTCTATTTCTCTGATATTAAGAGGTTTATTAAACTGTTCTAATACTGAAATTCTTGTCTTTTTTAGCATTTATAAATTTAATCCCAAATAACTCTAACAAAAAAATATATAATATGCACACTTTCAAAGCGATTTAATCTTAACAGATGGCTTAA
>DTPJ01000347.1 GCA_011334435.1 Candidatus Poribacteria bacterium
ATATTGTTTGTATTCAGTGTCTATTTTCCGAGTTATTCTGTGGTTAAATTATCTAAATTATCCTTGCCTTGACTTTGAATTGCATTCTTCTGATCTTTGCCTAAAATTTGAATTACACTCTCTTCAGGTTTGACATCTTGACTAACTGATCTCTTTTGCGTTATACTGCTAAATGGATATGCACCAAAATGTGCTTAAAATACACTTATAATGCCTTTTTTCGTGCATTTATGCTAATTGATACTAAGGTTCGGATAATTTATATAATTGGGAAATATTATCATTCAATTAGATTGTTTATGAAAATCTTTCTAAATCTTCCTTTTTAAAAAAGTGACTTTAATGGCATAAGCATTTAAGGACTTTTAACCCCGAAGGAGTTTAAGTCTATATTTTCTATCAAATCTTTGGTATAATATTTGCTTGGAACATTATTGATATTGCTTTTTAAGAGGTAATATTCATATCTTTAAGCGAAAATGGAGGTAACCGTGCAGATAAACTTTGAGCAGATAATTGACCTTTCATATCCCGTTGACGAAGATAGCCCAAGAGAAGCCCTTATCGGACCAGCTAAAATTTATGACACAGCAACTATTGAAAATGATGGATACTTTGAGGGAAGAGTTGATGTTTCGGGGCATTATTCCACTCATATTGACGTCCCAGCGCTTATGTATGCGGAAGGATCAGTCGTTGCTGATATTCCGATAGAAAAACTGATGGGAAAATCTGTCCTTATGGACTTTTCTTACCTAAAACCAGGGGATGAAATACAGAAAGAAAAGATAGAGGAATGGATACGGAAAAATGGCAATATTAAGGATATGATCGTATTTTTATATACTGGAATGCAATCACTTGTTGGTGATCCGATATTCGCAGAAAAATGGATAGGGCTAACTGGTGAGTCTGCTGAATTTTTAGTCTCAAAAGGAATAAAGGTTATAGGGACAGATGCCTGCAATATAGACTGTGTCTCTGGTAGAGAGAAGAACTTTCCAGCACATCATACATTCTTAAAATACGGCATACCAAATGTGGAAATGCTTTGTAATCTTGATAAATTGCCAACTTATGGATTTTACACTATAATTGCACCTATGAAGCTAAAAAAGAGTTCAGGCGCCCCTGCTAGGGTAATTGCACTTGTATAAAATAGAGTTAAAAGTTTAACTTATAGAAACTTGTTTATGAGAAAAGTTACAGTCATAACACCGTCAAGGCTACATTTCGCCCTAATAGACCTTAATGGAAGCTTAGGAAGGGTTGATGGAGGGATAGGTCTATCACTTGCTTATCCGGGATTTAAAATAATCGCCCAATATTCTGATGAGACAAATATAATCGCACCAGATGAGATTTTGCCCAGAGCGAACAGAATCCTGTCACTGTTAAAAGATAAATGCGATATAGGCAATGTGACGATAAAGATTGAGGAGAATATCCCAAGCCATGTAGGTTTAGGTTCGGGAACTCAATTATCGCTTGGGATAGCGAAAGCGGTTTGCACTCTTTATGACATTGATTTGACTCATCAAGAGATAGCTTTCATTGTTGAACGTGGCGGGACATCAGGCATCGGCATCGCTGCATTTTCTCATGGCGGATTTATCGTTGATGGCGGGCATGAATTCTCAAAAGATAAATTCTGTGAGGGCATGAAAAATTCCTTTTTGCCATCATCAGCATCAAAAGGCATAAAACCGCCACCGATCATTGTCAGATATGATTTTCCTGATTGGGATATTCTTGTCACAATACCTAATTGCAAACATATTTCTGGCGATGATGAAGTCAAACTCTTTCAGACTCTATGTCCAATGCCATTGGAAGATGTGCAAAAAATAGCTCATATAATCCTGCTAAAAATGCTTCCTTCTATTGTTCAAAACGACATAGAATCCTTTGGTGAAGCTATTGACCTTATTCAGAATATAGGCTGGAAAAAAGTTGAGATTGAGAAGCAAGACGAGATCGTCAGGCAAATGATGACTTTTCTGCGAGAAAATGGCGGATACGGAGTTGGATTGAGCAGTTGGGGTCCTGCCATTTTTTGCTTTGGCGAAGACCTTACGAAGCTTCAAATGATAACCAATGATTATCTCATAGAAAATCGCATCGGTGGATACTGTTTCCTTACTCATGCTAACAATTCTGGCGCAACAGTGATAGATGACAATGGAACTTATAGAAGCGGTCTTGAAACGGCGAACCAACAGAGATCATTTCGTTAATAAGCCTATCTCTCAAGAAGATATTAATGCCATTATAGAATCCGCGCGATGGGCGCCCTCTCCTTTTAATATCCAACCTTGGGAGATTATAATAGTCAGAAATCAAGAGAACAAAGATAAACTTGCAAATCTTGTAAAAAAAAGCATGTCCGCACAGATGGGTGATCCAAAGTTTTTGAATGACGTTAGCCAATGGATGTCTCTGTCTGATGATGAATGGCAAAGGCGCGCTGATGGTGTTATGATAGATGATCATGTTGATTTGCCTGATTTTATTAAAGACAAAACTAAATTAAAACCTCTCTTGAAAAATGCTAAAAATATGTCCTTTCTAGGGAAACTCGGTCTTGGAAAGATCGGCGCGGGCAAGTTTGCAGAGCTTATAAAAGAAGCACCTTTAATAATTATTGTATTATTGAATAAAAATAAAAGATCACCGGGGGAGAATAGAAACACTTGGGAATTGCTTGGGATGGGGGCGTTTATTGAGCATATACTTTTGACTGCTACCGCGTTAAACATCGGCACACACTTTATCAACGCACCGTTAGAGACAAAAAAAGATAGGGACGAATTGAGGGCGATATTCTCCGTTCCTGAAAATTATGAGCCGATCTGCATTATCAGAGCAGGATATGTTGATAAAGAGCCGAAACCGTCAGTCAGATTGAATCCAAATAAATTTGTCCATTATGAGAAGTTTTGAAGGGGTGTTTAGTTTGCAACAAGTGCCTAACGATAAAATAATGGATTTTTGTCAACGATGGAAAATAACAGAATTGTCATTATTTGGGTCAATTTTGAGAAAGGACTTTGGAGCAAATAGTGATGTTGATATTTTGGTTAGCTTCGCTGATGATGCGAACTGGAGTCTGTCTGATTTTGTTGAGATGATTAATGAATTGAAAAATATATTCGGAAGAGAAGTTGATCTAGTAGAGAAAAAGGCTTTACGTAATCCCTTCCGTCGTCATTCAATTTTATCTAATAGGAAAATTATATATGTTGTTTGATGAAAGAGATTACGCAATATTATAAACTATCATTAATTATGTCTGTGTATCAGAATGGATTCCTGCTTCCGGAGGAATGACAAGATTTTTATAGGTGGCAAGCGGTAAAATATTATGAAAGCTGTTGTATTTATTAAAATCGGTGAAGACCTTATAGTAGAAGATAAGCCTATTCCTGATCTTGATGATGGCGATGTGCTTGTCAAAGTTGATTTATGCGGAATCTGCAC
>DTPJ01000637.1 GCA_011334435.1 Candidatus Poribacteria bacterium
AAAGAGATATGATGACGCGATAGGGTCCTATAATAGAATTCTCCAAAAATATTCAAGGCTTGGGACAGATGTTGCGGTCAAAGCAAGGAATAGGATTAATGCAATAGAAGATTTAGAAATAGACATCAAAATCCTATCAGAAGGCAAAAATGAAGAAAAGGATAATGCCCAATATGATATTGGAGACATCTATTTCAGCGTATTTGGTATTTATAAATATGCAATTGAGGAGTTTCAAAAAGTTTTGGATAGATGGCCCAAAAGCGAATTGGCAGACGATGCCCTTTTAAGAATTGGCGAATGCTACTGGAATATAGCTAGTATGCAGATTCCTTCTGCTGATTTTACCCCAGAACATCGCGCTTACATAAGCTTACAAGAATATTACGAAAGATTCCCACAGCTTATGAAAATTGAACAATTTAAGTTAGATGCCCATTGGCCAGCGAAGCAGGAAAGCCAAGAATATAGAAATGCCTATTATCAAGTCAGAAGGATCGTGAACAAATATCCCGGAATTCAGGACAAAAAAACAACCGATTTTATTTCAGAAGACTATAAAAAGGCATTTGAGAAATGGCAGGAGATCATATACACATATTCCTATACTGACAAAGCTGTAGAAGCACCTGCACGAATCGCCAAAGGCTTTGTAGATTTAGGCAATCTATACTATAATCTCGGTGAAAAACATTTCGCAGGTTTGTTGTTCAAAGAGTCGCTTAGAGCTATGCCAACGCCTGCTGGTCATCTTGGATTAGCCAGATACTACGGAAATATGACCTCCACATCCCCATCAGCATGGGCGTATAGAAGGGCATTTTTCCATATAAACGAAGCTATGAAATTAACTCCTCCCGATAGTCCTATGGCTGATAGAGTTAGCTGGGCGAAGGAATGGATGAACTACAAAATGCGTATTGAAGGACTTGAACAAACTTTGTTTGAGAAAAGCGGCAAACGAAGGTAATTATGCAGAAAGTATTGGATTGTCAAGAAACACTTTTTCCTAATCTAACGATCAAGTTTCCATCAACACGTTATCAAGGAAGTAAAGCTAAAATTGCGAGCTGGATATGGGAACAGATAGCCGATCTGAACTTTACAACGTGTCTAGATGCGTTTGGTGGAACTGGCGCTGTTGCTTATCTTCTAAAACAAAAAGGGAAAAAGGTAACTTATAACGATATACTTCGTTTTAACTATTATATAGGCTTGGCGATTATTGAGAATGATCGGGAACATCTTGAATATGAGGAAATAGATTGGCTTTTACAAAGACATCCTGAAATCAAGTATCCAAGTTTTATCTATAATAATTTTGTAGACATATATTACACAGACATTGCAAGCGATACAACTGGAAGTGGAAATACGAAAAATATAGGTTCTATTAAGGATATTGAATCTTTATTGAAAGGCAAAGGTGTTTTTGAGCCTTATGGTCAAAACATCTTTGATGATTATTGGATGAATTATTTGACAGATGATATGGCGAGAAAAATAGATTCCAAAGTTCCATACCGTAACATAAAAGAATATTGGAAGTGGAAAAATCGTTGATAATAAATGCAGATAAAATCAGAAGATAAAAAAGTCCACTTAAAAGCTATATTCATAGGCGTTTTGATGATGCCTATCCATTCATATTGGATATCAAAAATTGAAGGCATCGTCTATAAAGGAGGTGGTGCTAGCACAGATTCTTTAATATGGACTACCGTCTATAATATGGCTATTTTGGTTGTCATCTCATATTTAATAAAAAGATGGGGACATAAAACATTTCTTAACCAAGCAGACATCCTCGCCATATTTTCCATGTGCAATATTGCCGCATGCGTTGCTGGACACGATATGGTTCAGATACTTGTCCCTCTCATAACATACCCATATTGGAACGCAACGCCTGAAAATGAATGGGGTCAAGTTTTATTGCCCTATCTTCGCAATGCTACTATAGTTTCAGATAGATTGACGCTTTCAGACTACTATACTGGCGAATCGTCCTTATACAATATCCGCACATTAAGCTATCTGTTAAAGCCTTTTCTCTCTTGGTCTGGATTTATCGCTGTCTTATTGATGGTTGCGTTATCCTTAAATGTGCTTATCCATAGGAAATGGACAGAGGTTGATAGATTAAGCTATCCCGTTGTCCAATTGCCTTTGCATCTCTCCGCACCAAATAGGGAATTTTTCTCAAATAAACTTGTATGGCTTGGGATAGGCACATCTGGGACTATTCAGATGATAAACAATATCCACAGGATATTTCCTGCATTCCCTTACATTCGCTTATACTATGAACTCGGTCAATACTTCACCGATCCGCCTTGGAATGCTGTCGGCTGGCTTCCATTTAATATTATCATTTCATATATAGGGCTTGGATTTTTTGTCCCATTGGACATCTTGTTCTCATTTTGGTTTTTCTTGATCGTCTTCAAAGGTCAGATAATACTCGGCAGGGCGATAGGATTTCAAAGCTTGCCAAATTTCCCTTACTCTTATGAACAGTCGTCTGGCGGATACATCGCACTTGGCGTCATCGCTATATGGATAACGCGAAAGCACCTCAAAAACATAATAAAAATGGTCTTTGGAAAGGTTGATAGCGATCTAAAAAACGAGGTGACGATGTATCGTATCGCGATTATAACATTGATATTAGGAACATTCGCTTTGGTGATGTTTTGCTCATATCTTGGTATGTCTGCGTGGGTGTCTATCTCATTTTTCCTATTATATTATATCATTTTGCTTGCAATAGCTCGTATGAGGGCAGAGGTTGGAACTCCATTACATGACCTTCATTTTGGAGGTCCAAGCTCTATCTTAATGAACATATTCGGCAGTAGAAGGTTTACACAATCAACATTAGTTGGATTAGCTCATCTATGGTTTATAGATAGGGCTTATCGCTCTAATCCGATGCCTCATCAGTTAGAAAGCCTCAAACTTTCAGAAAGAATTCACGCAGATAGAAAGGGATTTATCATTGCCCTTATTGTCGCTGGTATATTAGCAGGTCCTATGGCGATATGGGCGATGTTTAATCATTGTTTTGAGTTCGGCGCTAATAATACCGCACCTGTTACTATTTACTTTGGATATGAAACTTGGGCGAGGTTTCAATCTTGGATAAATAATCTGACACTTACAAATATACAATCAGTCATATTCACTATTATCGGATTTCTTGTAACTATTGGATTGATGATCGGCAGGATGAGGTTTCTTTGGTGGCAGTTTAACCCAATAGGTTATGCCATATCTGGCAGTTGGCAGATGATCTGGGGCTGGGGAGCGTTTTTCATCGTTTGGCTAATAAAACTTCTGATTATGAAATACTCCGGAATTCAAGGTTATCGGAAAGCTACGAGATATTTCCTCGGTTTACTTCTCGGCGAAATATTGGTCGGCGGAACTTGGACTATGATAGGCATTGGATTTAATCTCTGGTGATAAATATCGGT
>DTPJ01000094.1 GCA_011334435.1 Candidatus Poribacteria bacterium
CCCCAATTTCTTCTTTGTCGTTTTCTCCAGTCTCCCTTATGATAGACGCAACTGATGATCAATGGCAAAACCGAACCTGCTTCTGCGAAGACCATTTGTTCATAAACAGTATCAACCTTGCCCCATGAACTCGCCTCTTTAAGAGTAGAGCTTGAACACGCTCCATCTCTGACATCAGCTACGGTTATCTGCACTGCGTATTGGTGCATAGGGACTGTTTTTCCGAGACATTCTGCACAGATAACAGTATCTTGAATGAAATTCTTTGGAACTCCTCCGCCGATCATAAATAAACCAGTTGTTTTCGCTTGAATCTTTATTTCAGTAAGCTCGCGAAAATCCTTAACAGAATCTATGCTAATATGATCGTCTTTTTTCTCTACTTGGTGCATAACAAGCCCAAATCCCGCACTGCTATCTGAAAAGGCAGGACAAAATATAGGGACGTTGTTCTCATAAGCCAATTGGACAAGCGATTCCTTTTTCTTTGCATTCTTGATAAGGTATTTTCCCATCTCAACGATGAATTCCCTAGAAGAGTAGGGTCTTGGTTTAAGCGAATCCGCTATTTTCTTTATAGTAGCATCGCAAACCTGCAATTGTTTTTCGTCTATATAGGTGTCATAAATTCTGTCTATATAAAGCTGTCTTAGTTTCTTGTCATCAACGTTTGGAGTGCCTTTGTAATGCTTAAATCCTAATGCCTCAAAAAAGTCCATATCAACAATTGTCGCACCAGTTGCAACAACGACATCAACCATGTTGTATTTCACCATATCTGCGTATATTTTCATACACCCCGCTGCGCTTGTGCTTCCTGCTATGGTTAGTATTATCGTGCAGTCTTCGTCGTTGATCATACGATTCAGAATGTCAGTCGCTCTCGCTATCTCTCTGGACGTAAACGACATATCAGCCATCGCATTTATGATAGGCGTTGAATCAAAAGATGTTATATCAATGTGTTTAACTTCCTCTTTAAGAAAATCTGATCTTTTCATTGCCATATTAATCCTCTCTGATTATTTTAGTTATAAAATTAGCTTATAATCTGATGAATAGATAATTCAGATGATTAAAAATTTCTTTAAATCCTCATACATTCCATTTTTACAGATATAAGATGTGTCTTTTGTCATCTGTATTTTATAAAAATATAGATATATTGTCAATATAAACTGATCTTCTGATCTTTTTATTTGATTTAAATCCGAGAAATGTCTATAATAGATAATGACTTACAAAAAATCTGTTTGAAATTTGTAGTATGACATTGTAGAACATGCCGATTGGCTTGTTGATTAAAACGAAAGGAGATGGCATATAAAGGCATTTCTTCAAAGTGTCTTATATGCCTAAGAGGGAAAATGGTAAAAATAGGTATGCTGAGCTTTGCTCATGTTCACGCTAATGGTTATGCTGATCAAGTGATCAAAAATGAAAGGGCTATACTCGCCTCTATTTGGGATGATGATGAAGGCAGAGGTAAAAGGGCTGCGGAAAGGTTTAATGTCCCATTCTATTCTGATCTGGATAAAATCCTTGCATCTGATATTGATGCGGTTGTCGTCAACGCAACAACAGACATTCATCCAGAGGTTATGGTTGCATCAGCAAAGGCTGGCAAACATATATTCACAGAAAAAGCTCTCGCCATTGATGTAGCAGGATGTGATAGGATTATTGAAGCAGTTGAAAAAGCTGGCGTTAAATTTATGATCTCTCTGCCGTCAAGATGTAGCAAAGACCTCCTTTTAGCTAAAAAAGCTGTTGATGATGGTCTATTAGGCGAAATAACATTAGGCAGGGGCAGAGTTGCACATTCTGCTGCTCTGGATAAATGGTTTGGCGGTGACAGTGCTTGGTTTGTTGATGCAAAAAAAGCTGGCGGAGGTGCTTTATTTGATCTCGGTTGCCACAGAATGGACGTTATCAGATGGATGATGGGCAAGCCTAAAAAGGTCATGTCTATAATAAATAACCTGTCTGGTAATTATGATATTGACGATAATTCTGCAACTATAATAGAATTTGAAAACAAAGGCATTGGAATGGTAGATGTTGCTTTTGTCCATAGGTCAGGTCCTAACCCATTTGAACTATATGGCACAGAAGGGTCTATCACAATGGGATTAGGTCCTTTGTCATTGACGACCAGAAAACTCAATGAAGAGCAGATAAAAGAATATATCGCTAACGGTCCTCAGGGGCTTCCATCTCCGATGCAACAATGGATAAATGCGATAGAAGATGGAACACCTATGACTATAAGCATACAAGATGGCAGAAATCTGACGGAATTACTTCAAGCAGCATATATGTCATCTGCTCAAAACAAAGCTATTGAACTGCCTTTATAGATATTAGATGAAAGTCTGATGTCTAATATCATCTTCATTTATTTTGGAGGGTAAATATGACTCCCAAAGAAAGAGTTATAGCAGCACTTGAACTAAGACAACCTGACGATATTGTCCCAACATTTGAACTTGAATTTCAACTCACACAGGAATTTTTCGGCAAAAATTTCAAAGGATATAATGGGCTTTCAGGAAAAGACCTTGATATGGCTATCAGTTATAATGCGGAATTCTTTGTTGAGATAGCCGAAAAACTGGATTATTCTATAATAAGAACAGGCGATATAAACGTCATCAAGAAATTGGTAGAGATGGGAGCTAATAAAAAGTTTTTGATCTGCGGAGAAGCTGACGGAACTATGAGTATTCCCGATGGAAAAAGCATGGTTGACTTGTCGGTCAGGCTTTTTGAGCAAGCAGACGAGATCAAAAGAGGGCTTGATGCCGCAGTTGATAACGCCATTAATTGGGGCAGAACACAAATAGAAGCTGGTGCGGAGTGTCTGACTATGTGTGCAGATTACTGTTTCAACGATGGACCCTTCTTATCTCCAAATATGTTCGCCCAATTTGTGACGCCTTATCTCCAAAGACTTATAGAAGCTCACAGGAAAAATGGGGCTTATGTCATAAAGCATACAGACGGCAACATAATGCCGATATTGGATCAATTAGTTTCTTGTAGACCTCATGCTTTACATTCAATTGACCCTCAGGCAAAGGTAAGTCTCGCAGAGGTGAAAAGGCTTGTCGGCGATAAAGTCTGTCTTGCGGGGAATGTAAATTGTGGACTGCTTCAAACTGGAACAGATGAAGAAGTGCGAGCAGACATAATAAGATCATTAAGAGACGGTATGCCTGGCGGAGGATATATTTTCTGCACGAGTAACGTCGCTTTTAAAGGCATGCCTCCTGAAAGATACCAAATGATGCTTGACCTCAGGCAAGAATACGGTCGCTATGATAAAAAATAGCAACTGATCAGATCTTATTCTAAACTTTTTCCTGATAATAAAAGATAATGATTCCCTCTCTTACTTGCGGAGAGGGAGTTAATTTTGAAAGGAAATCTTATATGATTGATGGACCAAGAGGTATAAAGCCTGATGAACTTGA
>DTPJ01000246.1 GCA_011334435.1 Candidatus Poribacteria bacterium
GCTTCAATTTCAGAAAATCCACGATCTATTAACCTTTGTATCTGTGTCTTTCTATCAGCATAAGTCAACACAACAAAGTCAACCTTATCGGTCATATTACATTCTATCAAAAGCGGAACATCAAGGACAACAACCTTTGAGTTGTCTTTGGCTAATTCCTGATTAGCTAAATCGTCTGATAGTTTGATCACTTTGGGATGAATTATGCTGTTCAAGAGATTGAGATAATCGGGATTATCAAAGACTATGCGAGCGAGTTTTTGCCTGTCAATCTCGCCTTTATCATTTAATATCCCACAGCCAAAGCTATAAACCAACTTTTCGCGTATTAATTCGTCATTTTTCAGCAAGTTGTGGCTCAAAGAGTCAAGATTAATGACTACTGCTCCCAAATCCTGAAAAATCTTTGCTACCGCAGTTTTTCCGCTGGCAATTCCACCGGTTAATCCTATAATCATTTTGTATAGTTTTCAGTTACTTTGTTTCTAACCAATTTTTCCCAACGCCAATGTCAACCTTTATTGGCACATCTAATTTTAGGGCATTTTCCATCAATGAAGTTATTGCTGGCTTAACTTTATCCAATTCATCTTCAAGCACTTCAAACACAAGTTCGTCGTGAACCTGAAGCAATAGCTTGGATTGCCAATTTTCGGACCTGAAAAGATCAAAAATCTTTATCATCGCCATCTTAATCAGATCAGCAGCAGAACCTTGAACAGGGGTATTAATTGCTGTCCTTTCGGCAAATGCACGCTGATTATGGTCTTTGCTATTTATCTCTGGTATGAGTCGCCGACGACCATATATGGTTGTAACATAACCGTTTTGTCTGGCAAAATTTAGGACACCATCAAAATATTTTTTGACGCCTGAGTAGGTCTCAAAATATCCGTCAATAAATTTTTGTGCCTCAGATTGTGTTATACCAAGTTCATTTGATAACCTAAACGCTCCCATACCATATATTACACCAAAGTTTATCGTCTTAGCTTGTCTTCGCATCTCTGGTGATACATTTTCAATTGGCACTCCGAATATCAATGACGCTGTGCTTGCGTGTATATCTTGATTTTTTGAAAAAGCCTCTATCAAAGCCTTATCATGCGAAAGATGCGCCAACATTCTAAGCTCAATTTGCGAGTAATCCGCTGATAACAAAAGGCAACAGTCCTTTTCTGGGATAAATGCCCGTCTGATCTCTTTGCCTAAATCCGTCCTGATAGGGATATTTTGCAGATTAGGATTACTACTGCTAAGCCGTCCAGTTTCTGTCACTGCTTGATTAAATGAAGTGTGTATTCGTCCTGTTTTTGGATTAATTGTCTGTGGTAATGCGTCAACATAGGTTGATTTCAGTTTTGATAAACCTCTGTATTCAACAATAATTGATGGCAGTTCATAACCAGCTTGGGCTAATTTAGCAAGTTCCGCTTCGTTAGTAGAATATCCACCCGTCTTGGTCTTTTTGCCTGTTGGCAGTTTAAGTTTGTCATATAATATTTTTCCTAATTGCTGAGTGGAGTTTATATTGAATTCCTCGCCAGCTAATTCATAAATCTTCGCTGTTAAGGTTTCTAACTGTTTATTAATCTTATCGGAGAGTGATTTAAGCCATGCTATATCTATTTTTATGCCCGTCATCTCCATATCAGCTAAAACAGAGATAAGAGGCAACTCAATCTCGTTGAATACAGCTTCAAGTCCATATTCACGCAACTTGTCCTGCATTAAGTTTTTGAGTTGTAAAGTGATGTCCGCATCCTCACAGGAATATTCCGCTACCTTTTCAATCTCCACCTGATCCAACGTGATCTGATTTTTGCCTTTGCCGATCAAATCCTCAATCGGAATCTTTTTATAGTTCAGAAATTCCATTGCCATAGCATCAAGGTCATGTTTAGACAGGGGATTGATAACATAAGAAGCTATCATAGTATCAAAAGATATGCCTTTTAGCTCTATCCCGTATTTTCTCAACACTTGGAGATCATATTTAACATTCTGACCGATTTTATGTATATTAGGGTCTTCAAGAATTGGCTTGATCTGGCTTATCACAAGTTCAAGCGGAAGCTGGTCAGGCACGCCTAAATAATTATGTGATATTGGAATATAATAAGCGGAAAAAGGCTGTAAAGATACTGAAATGCCAACTAAATCTGCGGATATAGGATCAACACTGTTTGTTTCGGTATCCAATGCAAATTCTGTCGCATTTTTTAACTTTTCTATTAGCTCTCGGAGTTCTGATTTTGATAATATAATGCAATATTCTTTTTCAACCTTTTTTTCCTGCGTTGGTGAGAGGTCCATATCCTTTATGAATTTTCTAAACTCTAATTGCTGAAATATTGATATTAGTTTATCTTCATCACATTTAGCTGGCAGTAATTTTGAGGTTAGATCAATTTTGTAGTCATCAATATTGAAATCTATTTGCATAGATTGGTCTATTGTAGCAAGTTTTTTGCTTAACCGAGCCTGATCGGCAAATTGTTTTAGGATATTTCTTATCCTTTCGTTTTCCACCTTATCAACATTATCTAATATATCTTCCAGACTTGCGAATTTTTCAAGCAATTTTTCAGCAATTTTAGGACCGATGCTAGGGACACCAGGGATATTATCTGATTGATCGCCCATAAGCCCTAAAAGATCGGTGATCTTGTTTGGTGGGACGCCGAAACGTTCCTTAACTTCTGCCTCGCCATAAGTATAATCCTCGTCTTGTTTTCTTTGAAAACCATAGGGCTTTATTTTGATATTCGGCGAGACAAGCTGAAAAGCGTCTTTGTCGCTGGTTACAATTATCACTTCTATATTCAATTTTTCTGCTTTTTTGGCAAGAGTGCCTATAACGTCATCAGCTTCAAATCCCTGTTGTTCTATGATAGGAATGCCTGTTGCGGACAATATTTCCTTGATCTTTGGAACTTGTGAAGCGAGATCATCAGGCATGCCGGGTCTATCTGCTTTATATCCCTCATATTGGGTATGGCGAAATGTAGGAGCAGGTGTGTCAAAAGCGACTGCCATATAGTCTGGTTTGGCATCGCGTAGGACTTTTAGGATCATATTTACAAAGCCGAAAATGGCGTTTGTGGGAATGCCTGTGGTAGTTGCAAGGTCTCTAATGGCGTGGAAAGACCTGTAAATGTATGCGTTGCCGTCAATGATGAAGAATCTCTTTTTTTCGCTTGTTTCCATCAGACATCCCCCTTGTTGCTAATAGAAGTAGATGTAATCAGTATGATAAATTCAAATTCCCTAACTAATCAATCATTCAATTCAGCAGTATGGCAAATAGATAAAATTATAAGTTAATTTCATACTTTGTGTCTTAACAACATCGCATTTTCCGCAAATTGCCTAAAACTTCTTTAATGCTCCCCAAGTTATGCTTAGCTTTCCTGCCTTATCCACTTCTGCACCTTTTGAACTGAAATTTGTCAATATCTCGTTTTCTGTCAAA
>DTPJ01000523.1 GCA_011334435.1 Candidatus Poribacteria bacterium
AGTGCTACTCACAAGGGCGGAATTCAAGACCGCCCTTTACTTTATGTATTTCTGGAGAGTATGCGATGTTTAGACCACGAACTTTATTAGAAAGATTTAAAGACCCTCGCACTAATGAACCATTAAACGCCACACAAAATTTAGATGCACTCATAGAATCAATAATTTCTAATCTTACAAGAATGCTTAATACCCGACAAGGCGGACCTATGATTCAACCAGAAGATTATGGCATGGTTGATATAACAGACATAAGTGCAAGATTTCCTGATTCCATAACAGATGTGCAAAAAGCTATTAAAACAACAATAGAAAAATATGAACCCCGCCTAAAAAACGTTCAAGTAGAACATATAGGCGAAGGCACAGATATACAAACTCTTAAATTTAAGATAACCGCTCAATTAGCTGATAGAAAAGCAAGAGAATCCGTATATTTTGAAACAGTAGTTGACCCAACAGGAGAGGTGCAGTTAAATGGGTAATAGTAAAGAGGATAAAAAACGCAATTTTAACGATTATTATCAAGATGAACTATTTTTTCTTCGTGAAATGGGCAAGGAATTCGCAGAAAGCCATCCCGCACTTGCACATTATATACTTGAAGCAGGAAGCGACCCTGATGTTGAAAGGTTATTAGAAGGATTCGCATTTCTAACAGGCAGAATCCGCCAAAAATTGGACGATGAGTTGCCCGAACTCACTCATACCGTTATGAGTATGCTTTGCCCTCATTATCTCAGACCAATTCCTGCGATGTCAATTATAGAATTTGAGCCACAAAGGACATTGAGAGGAAAATATCCTGTCCCCAAAATCAAAACGGAAGTTGAATCTTCTCCTGTAAGCAATACTAAATGCCGTTTTAGAACTTGTTATGATTTTGATCTTTTGCCTCTAAGTGTTGAAGATGTTATATTAGAGGGTCAGCAATTAAGGATACTGTTTAAGGTGCTTAATGGCGTTCAATTGCCAGCTTTGGGATTAGATAAAATCCGATTAAATCTTCATGGTGAGCCAGTAATCCAATATGAGTTGTATAATATGCTTTGCAGATATGTCCAAAGGCTCTCTGTTAGAGTGACAGGTCAAAGTGATCAAGAAGTAGTTTTGGACAGGAAAAATATCAGACCTGTCGGTTTTGATGAATCAGAAGCGGTTTTGCCTTATCCTTCTAATTCATTTGTAGGTTATCGTGTATTACAAGAATATTTTACATTTCCTGACAAGTTTATGTTTATTGACATTACGGGCATGGAAAACGCCAACAAACTTGCAATACAAGACGCCTTTGAGATTGTCTTTCAGTTTTCAAAGAGACCTCTTGATTCATTAAGGGTAAGCAAAGACAGTATCCATATCAATTGCACACCTGTTATCAACCTTTTTTCTCGGTCTTCTGAACCTATCAGGGTTGATAAAGAAAGGACAGAATACCGAATTCGTCCAGAAGGACCAAATTCTAACCATTATGAAGTTTATTCAGTTGACAGAGTTTTTGGCTTGGTCCCTGGAACTGCTCAACAATATGAGTATAACCCGTTTTATTCATTTGGTCATCGCTTATCAGAACGAGGCAACATATATTATCAAACATTTCTGCGTGATTCCGTGATAAGTGAGAATACTACTGAGACCTATATCTCATTCATTGACGCAGATCAATCAACAGTTTCGCCAACAACCGAGATAATATCAGCAGAACTGACCTGTATAAATCGTCAATTGACGGAACAACTGCGTTTAGGCGATATTAGAATACCGACTAGTAACTCACCAGAGGTCGCAAGATTTCGCAACATCACAAATGTAACCCCAACGATACACACTCAGCTTGGCGGATCACTGCATTGGAAACTTATTTCTCATCTCACGTTAAATCGCTTATCCATTGCGACGAAATCTGCTTTACAGGGCGTCCTTTCGTTATACAATTTTCAATCTCTTAGCAATAGAGGTTCTGCAATGGAGAACGAAAAGCGTATAAATAGCATTGTTAATGTTAATAGTATCCAAACAGATAGGCTTTATAAAGGGGCTCCTATTAGGGGGACACAGATACAAGTTGAAATTCAAGAAAATCAATTCGTAGGAGATGGAGATATGTATCTCTTTTGCAGTGTCCTTAATGAATTTTTGTCTTTATATTCAATGATCAATTCTTTTACGCAACTTGTCGTTAAAGGTGCAGGAAGTGGGGAGGTGCTGACGTGGCCGATGAGGATAGGGAAACAAGCCATCCTATAATTCAAAGAATGCTGAAAGAAGGGCATCGTTTTGCTTTTTTTCAAGCTGTCTATCTATTGGAACAATATTGTAGTTCAATAGGCAAAATAGCACACGTCGGAGAGCAAGGACCCGCAAGCAATGAATGTATAAGATTCAAGCCTGATGTATCATTGGCATTTCCGCTTTCTGACATTGTGTCCATAGAGAAGACCAAAATTGAAGGCAGTGCAATTCCAAGATTTATCGTGACAACCTCATTTCTCGGTTTATACGGTTCAAATTCTCCAATGCCTGACTTTTATGCAGAAGAAATATTACATGCTGATCCAGAAGAAACAAATGTCCGTGATTTTCTTGATATATTTCATCATAGGTTAATATCTTTGCTTTATAGGTGCTGGTTAAAGTATCGCTATTACATTCAATATTTACCCGGTGGCGAAGATGAGTTTTCAAGGCGAGTTTTCTCATTTATTGGAATGGGAACGCCCGGATTAAAAGAACAGTTGAAAATTCCAGCGGTTAATCTTCTTAGATATGTCGGACTTTTTATGCAACAGAATAGATCAGCATCGGGGCTTGAATGTTTATTATCAGATTATTTTAATGGAATTCCTGTCAGCATTGAGCAATGCGTTGGTCGTTGGATAAAAATTAGCAAAGAGGATCAAGCACTTTTGGGAAAAAACAATAGCCAACTTGGGGCAAAAATTACAATCGGCGAGATGGTTTTTGATAGATCGGGCAAATTTCGCATTACAATAAAAGTCACAAATTATCAGGAATTCAAGCGGTTCTTGCCTAATGGCGATCATTTTCGTTCAGTTAAGGAAATAGTATCTGCATATCTGCCTGCACCATTAGACTATGAAATAGAGTTAATACTTCCGGGGAGTGAAGTGCCAAAAATGGACTTAGGCTCGGAAGATGCAATGCTTGGCTGGGCTGGTTGGCTTATATCTGAAACGCCAGAGGAAGACTTCTCTGTGATCTTTCAAGCAAATTGAAAACGTGGAATACAAAATTCAATTTACAGGATAATGTAAAAATATCCTTTTTATATGGGATTTGAAAAGCAAACATGAGAATTTACAAGTTTAAAATCATAGTTGAACAAGATAAAGATAAATGGATAGCTTATAGTCCTTTACTTAAAGAAAAGGGAGGGGCAACTTGGGGCTATACTAAAGAAGAAGCATTGAAAAACATCAATGAAGTATTAGAAATGGTTGTTGAAAGCATGA
>DTPJ01000066.1 GCA_011334435.1 Candidatus Poribacteria bacterium
CAGGTCCGCAACTCCACCATTGCGATTTTCCATCAGTATTGTTTATGTGATAGTTAAATCCAATAATGGGATACTCAATTGGGTTATACGTCGGTATAACTGATCGGGGAAAACGGGCTTCTACGATATAACCCTTTGGCGTTATTCGTGATGCAATTTCTATTTCCTCATGATCGTATATGGTCTCTTGTATGAATGAACCCGGCTCTCTACATTCGCCAGCGGTTGCCAATTGAGTATTCTTTTTGTGACCTTTTGGCAATAAAAAGAAATGATGACAATGCTCGTTATATGCTCTGACGGGCTTTTCATTATGCAGATCAAGCCAAACTTCCATACAGTCCTTAGCCCAAAATCTAATGGGGTCAACATCAACAGGATTAACCTTATTGATTACTTCATATCCTATATAGATATTGTCGTAATCCCAAGTTAGATAGACTTCTGCAAATGGTGTCCTGTTGATCAGGTGCATAAGATCAGGGACAAGACATGACCGATCCCAATCAGATAGATCGCCGTCTATTTTGATAGGCGATTTAGCCCTGGGACAATGGAAGGTAAAATCAAAAAAATGTGTGCTTGGAATCATCGGTGAAACCATATTATTATACTCCTACCAATCCTTAAAAGGAAAAGTTCGTATGCCAAGAGAAAGCCCAATAATACTCCAAATAGAGCCGATCACAAATTCGCCAAGCACAAGTCCTAAAAAGAAGGGAATAGCCTTCCTATGAGTTCTAATACCGCCTTGTCGCAATATGATCCATTTGGCAATTGTGCTTATCAATAGCGATGCCCATAGCCAATTCATACACCAATCATCAGCACCAGATACAGCATATCCTACCGCATGAAATTGCCACCAAAAGAATTTCATTCTCATAAACATTAAAAAGAACGTAAATAAAGCCCCAATTCCCATAAAAACGACAGCTATATAATCAGGCGGAGATGGATAAGTTAGCCATTGCTGTAAGCGATTATATGGTTGCCAAGCGAAACTTCCACCAGAGCCGAACCGATAAACATCAGTTAAATAAGCCCAAAAAGATGAAATTCCGCCAACAACGACAGATAAGATCATAATAAAAACGATGCCCTTGCTATCCAATCCTGTTCTTTCACAGAGTTTGAATGCTTCAAGCTGATGTGGCATCGGATGGCTTCTATGCGCCCTGTTAAATGCAAAGAAATAGCTTAATGCTGTGAGATTAGAAGCACCTAATACCCTTGTCCCAGTTATCGCTGGGATCATATAATCTGGACCCATAAAGTGCAAGTCATGTGCAGGGGCGCCTGATTCTGCACGCATTCTGGTTATGCCTGTTGATAATGCGTAATAAATCCCAAAAGCACTTATAGCGACCCATATTGACATTCCAGCATTTACAAAAAATGAACATAGGAATACAAATCCTATTAAAGCAAGTATAACCGCCATTCTATAACTCATTGGCTCTTTTGAATCGTCAATATCGCTTCTTAATCCGATAACTTTTCGTAAAATTTCAAGGAAATAATGCCGATTAGCCCATATAGCGAATATGGATAGACCGATATATGCACCAAGCGATTGTTGCCTATCATAAGGAAACCCAGGGAGGCTATGGATGCCTGCTAAACTTCCAAATAATCGTTGTGACTTTCTGAATAAATAAAAGAACCAGCAGGAAAATGACAAGTCAATAGGCATAAGAAATCCTAATCCAACGACAAATGGATAGATTGATAACGGAGTCCAGCCGATAGCATTCCAAGGCTTTTCTGTAAAAAGATAGCTTATGTCTCTGCTTCTAAACCCTATTAACGGCACAGATGGATACAGATAGTTAAAACCGTTTACTATATCAATGATGCTAACAATACCAAAGGCGATCCAAAACGTCTTATTTTTGAAGAACGTGATCCCATAATTCCTTGTCATCTCAAGCGGAAGTTGAATTATAGGATATGCGAGCTTTTCCCTCTCAATCCATTGTCTCCGCAGGATCACATTTATAAATATCATCACAGATAAAAGAACAGTGGTAAAGCCTATCCAAGGAATAGCAGGTTTGATCCATGCCTTGATATATTCAATGTTATAGAAACTTGTCTGACCTTCATAATAGCCAGTTAGTATTCGTTTATCTCTTATAGATAGCCAGTTTGGTATATACTCCCAAAAAGTCTCTCTCCATTCGTTTTCGGGGGTATCAAACCAAAACGGATGACCGATCATAGGGATAAGCACCTGAAAATTGTCGTGAGAGGCGACAGCACTTGCCATACAAAGCATTATATATATGACAAGCAGTTCCTTTTGATCAAGGCAGAGTTTAGGCGAGAGCTTCCTAAAAAGAAGGTTTATTGGTATGATAACTGCAAGACAAAAGATGACGTTAAAAAAGAGCGACATAGTAGTTGGGAACTGAGCCCACCATACCATCTCTGTATACATTATCCAATAACAGTTTATTGGAATAAGAATTAGCCCGATCCCAACAGACCTTAAGGTTATTCCCGATTTATTCATAGTTTTCTGTTAATTTTATGACCTATAATCCTAAGACTCTTGCCATGTTAAGACCAAGAATCTTACGTTTATCCTCATCAGAGATTTTCGCATAAAGTATCTTGCCAATTTGAGCATTAGCATTTACGAAAGGCATATCACTGCCAAAGAGTATCCTATCCGCACCGATTTTATTAACGAGCATCTCTATAATACCATAAATAACGGTTGAACAGCAAGTCTCTAAAAAGATATTTTCTCTCTTTTTGGCAACTTCTATTGATTCATAATATCCACTCATCGTTCCGCCAGAATGACCGAGTATTATCGTGACAGATGGGTATTGTTCCGCAACTTTCCCTAAGACTGTTGGTGAGCAATTTCCATCGCCAGCCCAAGAATGTGCTAAGACGGGCAAGCCTTTTTCTTGTGCAAATTCCCACATTGGGCTAAAATTGGCGCCATTGGCAGGGTAACCATGCGAAGAAGGATGTATCTTTATGCCACGCATGCCTCTATTATAACATCTTTCAAGTTCCTGTGGTATATCCTCAGGGTAGTTTGGATTAATTGTAATGTATCCGAAAAATCGCCCTGGATAATCCTGCATAGCCTTATAAGCGATGTCATTTCCAAGTCTAAAATCAGGTGTTATGCCTGCATGCGGGCTTGTGCATGCCAAACTTATACCAAGCCGATCCATTACCTTAACCATGCCATCTGCGTCATTATTCGGTATATGGAAGTTAAAGTAAGGTCCCATGTGTGTATGTGCGTCAATAATAGTTTCGCCTTTTAATGGAAGTGAGAAAACGTTTATATGATTATCATATTTTCTTTGATCTTTTGTCTTAGTTGTTGGTTTAACCTTCAACAAACGACTTAGATTTCCGCCAGCGATTAGAGATTTTTCCTTTTGACTTATTAAGGAATATTCAACTAATGACATAGCAGGACCAGGCACAAAAAA
>DTPJ01000483.1 GCA_011334435.1 Candidatus Poribacteria bacterium
CAAACTTGTCATCACAAGATTATTAATCCTATGGTAGTTCAAATGTTATTAAGTATTTTCACAGTAACTTAACATGAGCCAAAACTTTTTACGCAATTTGGAAGAGAGTTCCTCAAAGCTATCGCACTGTTTACATTTAATAGTTCCATCTTCATCAATTTCACGTGTATTCTCATCTACCTCTACATGGCATACCTCGCAATAATTAATGTGTTCTGAACTTCCTCCTTCGCCTTGAACTCCAAATATGTCATCATATCTTCCGTCTTTGGTATGATGAGCAAACCACGCACGTTTTTGCGTCCCAATTTTCTTTACAAGCTGTTTAACTTTTTCTGAAAAAGCATCACTTGATACTAATTCATTTAAGTTAATTTCTATCCAATCCATTGCTAAGAACAGTTCGCCTCTATGTGCATCTAAAAGTCTGTTATTTATCTCATCTCTTGCAGTCTGCAACTTTTCGCTATCTGCTGATGAGGCTAATATTTTAAAGTTACCACCAGCACTATATATAATATTTGCTGATGTAAGCGATAACTCACGTATTATAGTTTGGACAATTATATCACAGAGCATTTGCAGATAAAACGATCTGCCTCTTAGGCTTTTGGCTGCACCTTTTGAGGTTATCGTATAAAGCATGGACTGTATTCCTGGGATATCACCTCCAACTAACAGTGATTTTTCTCCGCCTTTCACAAGACAATGCGATATTGCAGTTACCGCCTTGAATTGCTCAAAAAGAGAAATGCCCTCCATTTCCAAAGTTCCAGGAATATACCACGTGTATTTCTTAAACAAATTATAAAAAGTTTCAAATCTTCCATCTTTTTTAGGGAGTGACATAAATTCTTTATTAAATTCATTAAACAGATAATCGGTGTCATTATCTTGGTCAGAATCTAACCTTATACTGAGTTGCTTAAGTGGGAAATAGCTTTCATAGTAGATGTCAAGATTGTGAGGTTGGACAAAAGAAAAGATCGTTTTTAATTTTTTACATGAATCTGGAATATAATCAGGGTTTATAGATTTATCCCTGATAAACTCTCTTGATTTTTTTATATTTTCATCATTTGGAGGAAATTCCCTTGGATCATTCCTCCCTAATTGTTTGGCAAGGATCCACACACCGTATTTCTCTAATGATAATTTTAGATCATCCATGTGACCTCCTTTCATTTATTAAATATTTACTGTTATCAAAAATGATCTCCTTTCCAATAAGCCAAAGTTTACTCCGCATTGTCATTATTTAATTTTTTGATATGCAATATTATAAACTAAATCTATGAAAAGTCAAGAAAATTTTCCATAAAAGACCGTTATACTTTAGTTTTTTGCATTGCCCATTCACTTTTCTATTCCATTATTGTTAAAAATGTGATAAAATATAATTATGGGTTGCGAGAAAGTAGAAGTTTTTAGTTTTCATAATCTTTTAGCTTAGAAGGAATCTCTAAATATTGAAAACTGAAAACTATAAATATGAGGGGGCTGAAAATGGATATTAAATTCCTTACAAAATTCAGACTATATATCGGAATTGCAATTGTTCTTATCTCAATTACTCTGGTTTTTGCAGTTTTAGGAGTTATTAACAACTTCTCAATAAAGCAATCCGATAATATTGTGGAAAAGCAATTATCGCAAAAATCGCATTCAAAAGTGGCAGTTAATACAATAGGGTCTCAAGAATCTACTCCTATACCAGAGAGAAATATAAACGAGGCGGTAAATTTCTTAGATATGCTCAGCGATTTTGATGATCTATCATTTAATGCCAAAAGTTCGTCTCAAAATACGACAAGTAAGACGATTACAAGCCGTGAAGAGCAATTGTTGCAAAAATATTATCGCGTCAAAGAAACACCTGATTATAAAGCGATTGAGAAAAGATATAATCAACTGATTGACGAATTATATCAATTAGCTTTTTTGGATATGCTAAGAGAACGACTATTAGAATATGAGCAAAATCCTTTCTCAATAATTGGTCTAACAAAAGAAGAAGCAAGCCAAAGAGAATGGTCAGATAAAGATTTAGAATATATCCAAAGTCTTGGCAAAAATTTGGAACAACAGATAAAAGAGTATGAGGATATTGCCAAAGCTATTGAAAACGAAAAAGAACAACTACAGCGAAAACGTCTTGAATTGCTTGGTATGACTGAGGAAGAATATAATCTCATCGTGAAAATAGAGCAAACACGTAGACAAACATAAAGAATTTACTTAGCACCAAATAGTGAACTCATAATTCTGCTGAAATATTCAATCGCCTCAGGGTCTTGTATTTGACTAGACCATACATGTTCACCAAACCCAAGTTGCGCTCTAACATAAACACCGTAAGCGAATTGTCCAATTGCGGTGATACCTGTCGCAAATTGACCAAGACCGAAATAATATGCTAATGCAAATTGACTGATAGAAATAAATCCTGCCACGAATTGCCCCAATCCAAAAAGCAGACCAACACCAAACTGTGCAATTGTGATCAATCCTATACCAAATTGACCTATCGCTATTATCCCCTTAGCTGTAAGTAGTTTCCCTGTTTGTTTATCCCTGCCAATAGCGATATGTATCAATGGCAGACCTAATATTTGCGTTTTAGTTTTCCACTCATACCCTCGCCAAAAAACATTTATTGGGATAGGTTTCATTGGGTTGCCACATTTTGGACAGGATAACGCTTTATCGCTTATTTTTTCTCCACATTCAGGGCAGTTTATCATAGCCATTTTTTGTCCCCCTATAAAACTTTGACATTGTAAAAGGTTAACAAGGCATACAGGAAACAATGTTTGTCTTTAATCTTTCTTTTTGATAGGTCCAATATAGCTTGTGCTTACCACTATGTCGTCAAACCAAACAGTATTATTGATTTTTGACGTGTCCACTCTATTTTGGCGTAAAGCGTTTTCGGTGACATAATGCAACAGCCAGAAGAAATTGATCTTCAGATCGTTGCTTGTCCTCCAACGAAAACCTTCAAAAGGTTCTCCGCCATCTTCAAGGAGTGAGAATCCCATTCCTGTCCAATTACTTCGTCTAACACCTTTGACAAAATGTGCGATAAGTTCTCCATCTAACCATAACGCCAGTTCACCATCAGGTATATCAGGCGCTGAGTTCAATTTTATCATAACTTCAACGCATTGCCATTTTCCTTTTGGAACAATTGCGGGCTTAATAGGACGTAAAGCATTTCCCCAATATCTGTTGTCAGCAGATATTTTCATCTCGTGCCAATAATTATAAAAGCTCCATATCCCAGGTGGTGGATAACGTCCATTATCTCCATGTGGTTCAATGCCGATAGTAACGCGATCATCGCCTCTGGGACGTTCTCCTGCTCCTCCTTGGGGCCAAGGTGTAGGTGGGTTATATCCTCCGATATGGACAAAATGATGAATGTAGCTATTATCCTCAGCGAATTTAACATAAAATCGGG
>DTPJ01000124.1 GCA_011334435.1 Candidatus Poribacteria bacterium
CTAAACGCTATCGCTATGAGCAATGAGATATGCAATAAATATACTATTGACACTATATCAACAGGCGTCGCAATAGCTTTCGCGATGGAGTGTTACGAAAATGGGATATTAACCAAAGATGATACTAACGGCATTGATCTCAGATTTAGTAATGCTTCTGCGATGGTCAAAATGACCGAAATGATAGGCAAACGAGAAGGATTAGGCGATATTCTCGCAGAAGGCGTTATGAGAGCTTCAAAGAAGATCGGCAAAGAATCAGAAAAATATGCCCTTCATGTCAAAGGGCAAGAATTGCCAATGCACGAGCCAAGAGGGAAGAGAAGCCTTGTTTATGCCTATTCCTTATCCCCAACAGGAGCGGATCACATGGAAGCACCTCACGATGTATTCTTTGAACTCGCCAATGCAGAAAATCATGCCCTTTCGCCATTAGGGTTGACAGAATCCGTTGATACTCTGGATATGGGACCTAAAAAGATAAAAGCCTTCATCTATGCAAAACAATTAGATGATTTTTATAACTCAATAGGTATGTGTGATTTTGTCGGCGCACCTATAGGACCTTTCTCCATATCAAAGATCGTTGAATATATAAGGGCAGTTACAGGTTGGGACACAAGCCTTTGGGAGCTTTTGAAAGTCGGAGAGCGAGCAAATAACATGATGAGAGTTTTCAATAATAGAGAAGGTTTCACCAAAGATGATGATACACTGCCACAACGAATCTTTGAAGAATTAGAAAACGGAGCACTTAAAGGCGAAAAGATAGATAAAGCTATGTTTGAGGAAATGCGGGCTTTATATTATCAAATGCAGGGATGGGACGAAAACGGTCATCCTACAAAGGCAAAATTGGCGGAACTTGGGCTTGAATGGCTTTGGGAAGATTAAACTAATCTTATGAGATAATAACATAGCAAACAAGGCGATTAGAGTAGATCAACATGAGATCAAAAATAATATTGATAGTCATTTTTGTATTAGTCACTGGCGTTGTTTATGGAGAGGACAAATCCGAACAAAGCGAAGTTTATCAATTAGGCGAAATATCTGTTTCCCCCGGAAGATTTTCCATTGGTGAAAGCTCGCCTTCCCTATATATCATACCGAAATCGCAGATGGACAAATTGCCATTGATTGACAACGACATTTACAGGGTAGTCCAAAATCTGCCCGGAGTTGTCTCCGATGATTTTAGTGCCAGATTCTCCCTCAGAGGTGGGGATAGAAACGAGATCACTGTCAGGCTTGATGGTATGGAACTTTTCGATCCATATCATCTTCAAGATTTCGGCGGTGCTATATCAATAATTGATCTCGGTATCGTCAGACAAGCCGATCTATTTACCGGCGGTTTTCCTGCTGAATATGGGGATGCGATGTCTGGCATACTTGATATTACATCAGGCAGTGAAGTTATTGATAAGATCAAAGGCAATGCAGGTATTGACTTGATAAATGCTTCAATGATAATTAACGCTCCTATCTTTAACTCGTCTTTGTTGACATCCATTAGAACAGGATATATTGACCTTTTGATGGGTCTTATGCAGTCAGATGAAATTTTCAAACCAAAGTATTATGACGTTTACAATAAGTTTATACACAATATATCTCCCTCTGACCTATTGTCAGTTTATGTGCTTTATGCAGGAGATTCTGACTTAATTGACCGCATAGGATTAGAGGACGATATTGAATCAGACTACAAAAACGGCATGATTTGGGGAAGATGGAATCATTTAATAAACGATAAAAGCTATTGGAACTCCTATGTTTTCTTTGGGAAAGCTAACAGAGATAAAAAAGAAGGCATTGACGGAAAAGACATTAGATCCGCTTCATATTTCGGACTGAAAGATGAGATAAGCTATGGAATAAGCAAAGATATAAACATAAAATCAGGCTTTCGCTGGCAGTTTGCAACAGCTGATTATGATTATTATCTGAACAAAAACGACGTTATAACATCTGTAAACACAAATGTTGATGGATGGGATATGAACGGATATGTCCAAAGCGAATGGAACATCAATAAATGGCTTGCGAGTAATGTCGGTTTAAGGTTTCTTTATCAAAATTTCGGCGGATATTATAGCATTATGCCGAGAATTGCCCTTGCTTTCCGACCATCAAATAACATAACATTTAGAAGTGCTTATGGGAAATATGACCAGCCTGTGCAAGTGATCAATCTGCCTGTGGAAGAAGGCGTTGATAGTCCAAAACCGCTAGAAAAGGCAACGCATTATGTATTATCCGCTGAATATATGCCAAAATCAAATTTCTTAATCAAGACAGAGGCTTATTATAAGCAATCTGACAACCTTATCGGCAGAATAATAAATTATGGAAGAAAAGAGAGATATTTTATATCGCCAAAATCAGGGACTGCCAAAGGGATAGAGCTTTATATAAATCAATCACCTTTACCGCGTCTTTCCTATGGATTAGGTTACGCATTGTCTAAATCCGATGTTAAGACTGATACAGAAACTATACCAAGAGATTATGACCGACGTCATTCATTCACATTAAACGTAGATTATGCTGTCCTTGTTGATGGTTGGATCAATCTTATATGGCGATACCATTCTGGCGACCCTTACACTAAATCGTGGTATGAAAAAGTTGGGGATAAATGGGAGAAAAAATATGGGACACCAAACAGTGATAGACTTCCGCCTTATCACAGTCTTGATGTCCGATTTACTAAAAATTACCAATTCAAGAAATGGAGCTTAAATTTTTACTTCCAAATAATGAACCTCTATAATAGAAAAAACGTCCATGAATATTCTTTTTCAGAGATGACAGACGCAGAAGGCAATGTTTATTATCAAAAAAACACCGAAGGTTTTCTGCCTATTCTGCCTACTTTAGGGTTAAATGTGCAATTTTAGCTATACAGATTGTTGTTAATTAGCTACATTATGAACGAGAAAATAATGGACGTAATTTTATCTGCTAAGGTTGGTATTACTATAACAAATGCAATAAGTAATATTAAAAATATGGAGGCTCATGTAAATATATTGTGAAAAATCTTGAAATGTGATATATTTCCTCCATAAATTGAAATGGGGTTCTTTGGTGACAAATATGAAAAGTTCATTATAAAAGGCAATAAAAATGCGGATTTATCATTTTGAACCTGTTGGTAATTTGAACCTGTTGGTAAATTGATAAAACTTGTATGTAGAAAATATATGGGCTTGCTTGAATTTATCGCCAAAGAACCATATCAAACATGGAGTAAAATGTATTAGAGAAATGGATAAATCTATCAAATAGATTATTCATACCCATCTCCTTATATTTATCCCCTTGGGTTGGCAAGGGTAAGTAACTACAAACCCTTGATATTATTAAGTTTTATTTAATAAGAGAAAAGAAAAAAAGAAAAGAGAACCCCAAGGGGACTCACTATTATCTTACCACATTCTTATCCTTTTGAAA
>DTPJ01000722.1 GCA_011334435.1 Candidatus Poribacteria bacterium
AACAGGGGACTCAAGATCGAATATGGGCATATCAGAGGGAAATTTCAAGGCTAATGATTATAGACCAAGATCAGATGTTAGCGAAGATAAAGATGGGCGAAGATTCGGTTGGTTTACTATGGCTCATGAAATTGGTCATGCGATGGGATTGATGGACGAATACCAAGAGTCTTTGGAAGAAGATAATGCTACAAATCTTCCTCATGGTGGAGTTTGGGCCCCTATTTTGCCTATATTTGATCAACCATTTATTGATGGCAGACCTTATCCATGGGACGAAATATCTATGATGAACACCAATAAAGCACCAAGATTAAGGCATTTTTGGCATTATGCACGTTGGATGAACCAAACAAACGGTGTAAAAAACCTCACAGGAAACACAGTATTCCATGTTGAATATTCAAGTCAGAACTTTAAATATTCTCTTAGTGATTCTATGACTAATTTTTATGAGCCTGTATATAGCCAAGATGATATGAAAAGAAGCGGTTACGCCAAGATTGATCTGAGGCTTTATAAGATTGGGGAGGACGAATCAACTAAAATCGCGATTCCCGGACAGTCAAACATTGATGGTGTTTTGGTTGTCCGTAGCAAACTGCAATGGTTTTTTGATGACTATTCTTCTTATAGATGGCAAAATATAGAGCAAAAATTGCAATACCTTAAAGATTTTCAGACTACAATTAATAATAGAATGAATGTAAATGGAAAGTTTTATCTTGAATGTCCATCTGACAGCGATTTTAAAAAGGTATTTGTGTTCTTTTCTCCGCATTACTATTTTGAAGGCTCCACAATACACGATCATTTTGAAATCTCTGTTAAAGCCAATGGGGGAAGTTCAATCAATTTTCAGCCCCCATTTTATGCTGATGGTTACGATGACGATGAATTTGAAGTTGACGCTCTACAAAATAAAATAAGCATTTATAGGTATGTGCTTGGTATGTTGCCTTATAGAATGTCAGGAACAAATAAAGTAGCCAATGAAGATATTACTTTATCCGATCTTAATTTTCTTGTAACATGGATTAATAGTAAACGCGGCAGATCATACCAATTAAGACAGGGTTAAAAGTGTGTAATTCCATATTGACAAAACTCATTACATTAACCATTGCTTTACTGATTATCGCATGTAAGAATAACATTGAAATAGAAAAGAATAATCCAAAAAAAGAGGTAAATAGAATGGCGATTAATCATCATTTTAATAATATAAAACTGGATTCGTTATTGTCATACAATCTTTTGGCTAAAGGCGTTCTTGCTTGGAAATTAGAATATGATACTCAAAATATACCTGGGAGCGCCAATTCATTGATAATGCTTGATGATTCAAAACTGATTCTCGATCATTCAATAGTTTATTTTGTGGTTGACGTGTTCAATCAAAAGGTTTTGGGATTTCAGAGAAAATCAGTTAATACATTTATAATTCCGATTAATGATCAAGAATTCTATGCTTTTTCTGGCTATCGGCTGGTTAAATCTAAATATGATACATTCCAGACCCCTCCTAATGATGATTATTATATCCCAGGTCTCGGCGAATTCTCAAACTTGATGATTTTTATTCCTAAGGTGGATACTTATATTTCAGGGATACAGGAATTTGGTAATCCCAATATGCCAAAGAAAAGATTCATCATTCTAGAAAAAAATTATGTGGGATATAACGACAAATGGGGGTTAGTTTTTGATGGAGAGATTCCCAAACCACCTGTTTCTGTTGACGGAAATATAGTTGTAGCCCAAAATAATCTAATTTCAATAGTTGATAGCAATGGCAAAGTCAAAGAGATAAAAATTGAACTTATGCCTATTTCTTGCAGTATTGGCACTGACAATTTGATTTATATGGTTTGCAAGATAAAGAATCAAACCTTCATTAAAGCTATTGATTTTGATGGAAATATCCGTTGGGAATGCCAAACTTCCATTGATCAGCCAAATCAACCGCCAATTGTAAGCAAAGAATCAATGGTTTTTTTGATAGGATCATCAAAGATAGAGGCTTTCGCAAGTGGTGAAAAAAAATGGGAATTTCAGCTTACTGGCAACGATGAAGAACATCAATCAGCTTCTGTTAGTAATGATGGAATGCTACTTGTGTCTGATTGCGACAAACTCCTATGTATAAATAAGGCAGGAGAACAAGTTTGGGCGTTTAATGTGGCAAAGGGTGAAACTATTATGACTCAACCTGTGCTTGACAGCGTTGGAAAAGTGTTTATCGCAACAGATAAGAAAATATTAGCTATAAAATAGTAAATTGTATTTGCGATAAGGATGTTTAAAAGATGGAAAAACTACATTTACCTATAATTGTGGAAATAGATGAAGATGGGTATTACATAGTAAGTTGTCCTCTGTTTAAGGGTTGTCATTCGTATGGCAAAACCATAGATGAGGTATTGGCAAACATAAGAGAAGTTATAGACATGTGCCTTGAAGAGACAAAATTGGAGGAACTCAATAAGTTTGTAGGATTCAGAGAAATGGAAGTAAGTCAAAATGCCAATACTTAAACACTAAAAAGACCCTTCACTTCGTTCAGGGTGACATACAAATGTAATTTTGAGAATATGTCATTTTGAGCGAGTAGAGAAATCTCAATGGAAAAAGAGCTAAAAAATTTCCACTTGAAAAAGATCATTAAAGTTTCCCTTTGAAAGATGAAGATTTAGAGGGATTTTCTAACTAAACAGTTCAATTATGAGCTTAAATCACAAACCAATTAACCTTATGTGATTACAATCATAAATTGTCCAAAGTTTAGTAAATATATACTCATCATACAAAAAACAGAGTAAATGAGAAATGTATGAATATCAACGATCAACAGATTCAGCCCATAGAATAGAATTACAGTCATCAATTGACCGTGCTGTATGGGATAGAGGGGTCGCTTCCATCGGTGAAGAAGTGGAATTCCAAGTCTATACACATTTTGTCGGTGACGATTCCGAAGCGAAAATAACTATAAAGAATCGCTCTGGCAGAAAAATTGATGAGTTTACTGCACGGGTCTATGGCAATAGATGCAAAGGAAGATGGACTGTCTCTGATAGGGCAAGAGACGCAGTTTATTATGAAGTAGATTTAAGGGAACACGGCGTCAAAAAAGATTCAGAGGAACTTATAATCGTCCCTGCAAGGTCTATAACAAATGCAAGATGGAGTCAATCGGAGGCAAGAAGAGGAGACATTCTCACTCTTACCGCAGATACAGAAAACTTCCCTGATGGAACAGAAGCAAGAATTGTTATTTATGAATATGATGAAGATAGCGCGCATGACCTTATAGCAGAGTTACAAGGTATAGTTGAAAATAATAGAATAGAAGTGGAATGGGAGTATGAATATTATGAAGACACAGACGAGATTCCAAATGATCAAGAAGCCGAAAATGGATATAGATATCCTGAGTATATATTCAAGGCGATCATCGG
>DTPJ01000436.1 GCA_011334435.1 Candidatus Poribacteria bacterium
GTTTTGCAACGCTTTTATATACGGTGATCTCAAATAGCAAATATAGATTAGATAGGGGGTCGTATCTGGTAAAAAGGAAGTTTGGTAGGAGAAAATCCCCCTTTATCCCCCTTTTACAAAAGGCGAAAGGTGTTTATAAAGGTGATGAGTGGTCAGATTTACATGAAGCTAATGTCTGCCTAAATATCTTATCAGAAGCGGGAATACCTATAAGAATTAAAGAAACGTCAATTGATCCAAAACACATTTTGCAAGAAACCGATCTCAGTTACAATGATGTTGATATGAAAATGAAAGTTGTTATTCATGCTGGGGCGCCTTTATTATTGAAAAGGTGGTCTTCTCAAAAGTATGTGGATTTGATAAAAACGCTTCTGCAAGATTATCCTGTTAAAATCTTTTTAGTTGGCGGTAAAGATGAGTATGAGCTTTCAAACAAAATCTTGGAAGCTGTCAACGATAACCGAGTGATCAATTTAACAGGGAAACTGACTTTGGCAGAATTGGCTTATCTATTAAAACGGTCACAATTATTTATCGGTAATGACAGCGGTCCTATGCACATAGCGTCTGCCTGTGGAACAAAAGTCATAGGACTTTATGGACCAACTGATCCCGAACGTTTTGGTCCTTATGGCGGTAATTGTATTGCTTTGAGGATGGAAGATAAATGTCCACCATGTGCCAAAGATAAATGTAAATTTAAAAATTATAGGTGTGTTGATCAAATATCCGTAGATGATGTTGTAAATGTGATAAAAGATTTATTAAATACTGATCAAACAAAATAAGGTTTTACTGAGAATTCCTAATTAATGAAGCATATCTTGCTGCCAAACCGGGTTCTATTAGACTTAAATTAGATGATGCTATTGGTAGTTTCAAGATTAGATGGATCAATAAAGAGACATGATTACGAGATAACAAAGAAACGGACAATGAGGATACCCAACTGGAATAGGATATTGGCACAGCTTTCAATTCACTTTGGGGAGAGGGTTAGTAAGTATTTATGAATCAAGGCGGAATGGAAATTTACACAAAACTATTGACAGCCCCAAAAACTATTGACAGCCCTCTATTGCAGCCCCAGATTAACAAATTTCGCTCTTAAATATCCATACTTTATGACGTTTATATACTATCCACTCGATCTGACCATCGTTATCAACATCATCAATCATACTACTATAAGCAAGGCTTTGATCACCAGAAAACATCGCTATACTTTCATCATTGGGTTGGTCATCAAGCTTTGGAAAACGATAAAGTATCTCTCCATTTCCACTTAACAGGATCGGTGAAGAAGGCTTTCCATATTCTATTGGAAGATCAACATAACCAAGTATTTTTGCTTTCTCAAGATATTCTTTCTGTAATTCTGCTGACATTCTGCCAGGACTTGGTTTATGCAATATCATATCGGGTTTATCTTTATTCGGTATTGTCATGCAATAACCATTGCAAGGATATTCCCAGAGCTTATTCCCATTATAATCAAGCATAACTGATCCACCAAGACTTGCCTTATTTGTCACAAAAATTTGGTAACCCGGAATTTCCGTCATAAATCTGCCAATGTTGAATCCTTGTGGATGAACGAAGCTTTTATCTCTAAAAAGCTCCTTTCCATTAATGTTAAATATGACAAAATCACCATGACAGACGCAAAAGATAGCTTCATATATCCCATCCTCATTAATATCAAAGACTTTGACGAAATCAACATGCCTTATATGATCCCATTTCCAGATCAATGTTCCATCGTGATCATACATACTATCAGCTACGAAGAGTTCCTCTTTACCATCATCATCAACATCGGCGAAGCTAAATGCCGAAAATTCTTCATCGCCAAACTTTTCCCATAATGGTTCGAAATCGCTCGTATAGGCTCGCATCTGATGTGCTCCCAATACAATTATATTATATTGGTTTTCTCCTATCCTTTGTAATACAACTTTCCAACCATCATCATTCGGAAGCTTATATTCTTTGATCAGTTCGCCATCTCTGATGTCCCTTAGATACAATTTATCATGATATTTGTATAATAATTCTGTTTTACCATCATTGTTAATGTCTGCTATAACTGTAAGATTTATCTCACCATGGTTTTTGTATGGCTTTTTCTGTTTCCATGGATTGCCTACCTGCCAGATTACCTTACCATCCTGTTTGAAGCAAGTATAGCATAATAAATTAAAATTTTCATCATCAAGGTCGTCACTTATACGATATTCCTCTTGGGCAAGAAGCCCAGCGCTTTGACGATAGAGAAGCTCTTTTTCGCCATCGCAGTCAATGTCATAAAAATATAGGCTTTCGCCCCCGTTACGTCCAACCTCAATAGTCTTCCATAACTTTATGTTCACTTTTGATATTCCCCCATATAGATGTAAGCCTGCTTGACGGTTCTAATGAAAAAATTACATTAATTCTGACCATTAAATCTTTTATTTCATTTTTAGATAATGCTCTTCCAAAAAGTGCAACTTCGTCAACAATGCCAGTTATCCAATAACCTCCGATAAATTTTAAACGAAAGCTCTCCTTGATATTTCCGTTTATCCTTCACATCTTCCGCCTTCACTTCCAGAGATATGTAAGATACTATTTCATTCCATGAAGATTATAAGAGTTTAGGTGTAGAAAATCAACAGAAAATTGCCAATTTTTGCATAGTCTATATGCACAAGGAATGATTCTCTTTTCAATCTTGATGGTTATAGCAATGATGTTTTGTCCATATATGACATTTTTATGTTTGTTAGAAAACCAGTTATATGTGAGACTGATGAGTTTGCCCAGTCTATTTACAACAGTATCATCAACATCAATAGTGATTTTGAGTCTGGAAAGAGTAGCAGGACTTTTATTGATAACAGATTTAATGATTCTGGAAGCTATATGACAACCGACAAAGAACAGGAGTTTCCTATACAGAAAGATACTCCATTTTTTATGATGTGCAAAAAAACTGAGGGTGAATCAGAGAAAATAATTATTGACAAAACCTTCGCTTTTTGTTAATATAAATAATGGAGAACAAAACCTTTAAACCAGTCCAGAGAGGCTGGAAAGGATAATCAAAAATGAAAATTGAAATATATACCATAGATTTAGACCTTCTCGTTTTTTTGACGTGAAGGTCTTTTTTTTTAAACCTAACGGAGGAATAAAAATGGAAATGAAAGAAAAAGCGGAAATAATGACAGAAGATGATATTCGTCGTGCATTGATAAGAATATCCCATGAGATAATTGAGCGAAATAAGGGTGTTAATGATTTAGTAATCGTAGGTGTCGCTAGACGAGGCGATCATATCGCTCGGAGAATTGCAAAAAATATTGAAGAAATAGAAGGAATAATAATTCCCGTAGGGACAATAGATATAACATTATATAGAGATGACGTTAACCTTTTTGAACGCAAGCCAAGTTCAAGCAAA
>DTPJ01000115.1 GCA_011334435.1 Candidatus Poribacteria bacterium
ATAAAGAGTTTTTTTGCTAAACTTCATAAGTTATCTTCACCTCCATAATGAGACATTCATAATGAAACATTAGACCCCAAATTTATTACCAATAACAAACATCTCATATTTGTTCTTCCTCAAACATTAATTTGTTGACAATATCTAATATTTTTTTTTGTGATATTTTAGCTCCTTGAGGCGTCCACATCCTTAGCTTTATTATCATGTCTTCTCTTATTAACCTAGTTCTCCCTCTCGGCATATTTTTGAAGACTTTCGCTCTTGCCATCGTAGATGCGTCTATTAAAGCTGTGGCGATGTCATCGTTTGTTACTTTGGATATGGCATTCATCACAACCCTATCATCAGCTTTAACAATATCATCAAACTCAAAAATTGGAACTTTAGATAACATAAACTACTCTTCTGTATAGGCAAATAGTTTACCATCAGATGTGCCAGCATAAAGAGTGACAGATTTATTTGCACTGATGGCAAGACATTTAATAACGGTGCTAGTTAATCCTGTATTTATTTTCTCCCAAGTTTTTCCGCCATCGGCGCTTCTGAAAACGCCAGTTTGATTAGCCGCATACACAATAGAAGTATTAATTGGATTAATTACTACTGAAGAAACAACAAGCGTAGATTCAACATCTCCGCTAGGCGTTACTAAATCTTCTGCGGGAGGTTTTGCCAACCAGATTTCACCGCCGATTGGTTCCCATTTCCCTCCGCCATCTATGGTTTTAAAAAGTCCGCCACCATCAGTTCCTGCATAAAGCACTTTTGGGTCTTTTGGGTCTATGGCAAGACAAAGCACATATCTGCTAGTGATACCATTAGATATAACCGTCCAACTCTCTGCACCATTAGTAGTTTTGGCAACTCCGCCATCTGTCCCCGCATACATAACCTTTGGATCTTTTGGGTCCATTACTAAAGCCCTGATGTAAGTATTTTTCAGACCTTTAACCTTTTCTGTCCACTCATTTTGGGCAACATCATAGCGATATATGCCTCCGCCATCTGTTCCCAAGAATACTGTATCCGTCTTTGTAGGATGGATAGCAAGGACTTTTGTAAACGTATCTTCCAAAGTATCGCTTATGTTATCCCATTTAGTCCCCGCATCTACTGTTCTGAATACGCCAAAAGCAGCCATACCAGCATATATTGTATCGGGTTTGCTTGGGTCAATTGCTATACATCTAATTTGAAAACCAGAGACCGTTCCTTCTTCCGCAGCAGTGAAGCCTTGATTTTTCGGCACCCATGTTTTTCCTCCATCTTCACTAGCGAGAAAACCCATTCCCTCTGTCCCAATATATATAACATTGTGTTTGGTAGGGTGAATGACGATCTGATTTACCGCACCTATAGGAACACCTCTCGGTGCTTCACTAAGAAGTTTCCATTCTGCTGATTGAGCTGAAAAACATGTAAGCAAAATAATTATATAAGCAAAGATCAGGGCATTTAGATAACATTTTTTTCTACTCATAAAGATGTTTCTCCTTTCGTGACTTTTATTTTTTATTACTATTTTACAATTCAATTATATCACTATCAAATATCAAAATCAATAGTCATAAAAAATCTGTCAATAAACTACATTACTTTGCTGGCAGTATTATCGGTTCTTTTTCACCTATGCTGACCATATAACTTTTAAGCCTTACTGATAGTTCAACGCGAATATCTGAATAACCATTTTCAGAGATAAGATTATTCCTTTCATGAGGATCAGATTTGAGATTATAGAGATAATCCTCAACATATACATCACTATCTGGATCACTGCCCTTCTTTTCAGGAGCCCTAACGGAATATTTCCAAGTGTCTGTTCTTATTGCCCTTCCACAGTGACTTTCACTAATTTGGAGAAAAACCATGTCACGCCAACCTGATGTCTTACCTGTTACTAAAGGTTGTAATGGACATCCTCGCATATAATCTGGCGGTCTTATTCCTGCTGTTGTTAATATAGTCGGTGGGAGATCAATAAGACTGACTAACTCATTTACCACACGTCCACCTTTAAATTCGGGACCAAAGATCACCATAGGAATTCTAATACAGCTATCATGACATGAACGTTTATATTCGGAGTTTCTGGTGCGAAAGTGAGAACCATGATCACTGGTGAATATGATCAATGTATTGTCAGCTATGCCTAATTCATCAAGTTTCTTGCGGAGTCGTCCAAGATTTTCATCTAGGCTATTACAACATCCAAGATAATCAGGGTAATTCTCCCTCCAATCACCTTGAGTGCCGACGAGATCGCCAGGAACCTTATAATTAGCCCATTTTTCCTTTGAACCTATTGGTCCTTCATAGCGGTTGTGGTCGTTTTGATGATGTGGTTCAATGAACGAAAGAAATAGAAAGAAAGGTTTTTTCCCATCCCTAGTTTCTAAATATTCCAATGCCCAATCGCCAAGAACGTCTGCACGGTATCTTCCTTTTGGAAATTCTCTTTTATTCATATCAGCGTCAAACATGTGACCGTCGTAACTATGGCTTGTAAATTCTAATACGTCGGAGGCAAGCCAAAAGTCTTTGTATCCACCTCGTCGCTCTGGTGGAACAGGTTTTTCTCGGAAGTTATCTGGACTATCAGCTCCACCAGTTGACGCTAAATGCCATTTTCCAATATAGCCAACTTCATAGCCTGATTCGCTTAGCCAATTAGCGATTGTCTTTTCGTTGAGTGGTAGCATACGATTATTTGTGTGACAGCCAACTTCGGTAGGATATTTGCCTGTTTGTAAGCTCGCTCGTGCAGGACCGCATACAGGTTGGCAGGTGAAAGCATGTTCAAACTTTACTCCTTCGCTTGCCATAAGATCAAGATTAGGTGTTATAGGCAATTCTTGACCATAGCATCCGCAAGTGTCACATCTCTGTTGATCAGTGAAGAAAAATATAATGTTTGGTTTTTCTTGTATCATCTCTCCCCCTTTTTACTTATAAAACGATACAGATTCTTGTTTATAGTCTCGTGATCTAAAATCAACTTTTATTATTTCCATAAGATACTCTTATACCACCAAAATAATGCTAAATTAGTCAATATTAACAATCTGCTGATTTACCTTCAGTTTTTTTACATATCGTAAAAACACACATAATATAAGATAAATATCAGAAAGATAAAAACTGATGGGTAGATCAAAAAATCAAAAAAATGTCTGATTCACCCTCAGTTTTTTCACACATCATAAAAACACACATAATCCCCCCCAAAGTTTAGTAATATCTATGGAGTTTGAAAAATTAATCGGTATAATATTATCATAACTAAGGCTCATCTATTGACACAATCCTTATCAAATTATCAGCAGTCTGATCATCTAATCTTTGATTATATCTTTCTGCGTCCTTCCCAGCGTGATAAATATTGCCTCTATAATATCTTAATAACAATAAATATGCAATTATTAACGCATTGTCATAAT
>DTPJ01000876.1 GCA_011334435.1 Candidatus Poribacteria bacterium
CACTCCTGTGAAACGCTACTCCTCCGGAATGACCGTACGACTTGGCTTTGCTGTGGCCGCCTTCTTAGAACCCGAAATCCTCGTTGTGGACGAAGTACTCGCCGTTGGCGATGCCGAATTCCAGAAAAAAGCCATCGGCAAAATGCAAAACATCTCTCATGGCGACGGTAGAACCGTGCTGTTTGTGAGTCATAATATGACAGCCATTAAAACACTGTGTAAAACAGGTATATTATTGGAAAATGGAATAGCAATTTTCAATGGTAGAATTGATGATGCAGTTGATTTGTATCTTAAAGAAGAAGCGTTTGAAAAGGGTTCAATAATTGATTGCGTCAACTATCATAGTAGCCTGATTAAATTAATTGATTTCAGAATAAACAATTCTTTTTCCAATATTGTTTTTATTGATCCTCAAAATCACGTCTTAAACTTTCATATCGAAGGCATAATTGATACTCCAATGAGAATATCATTAGAAGTAAGACTTTATGATAATAACCATTTTTTACTTGGCGTTTTTAGCCCAGGACATTTAAAGGGTGAAGTGCCATTTTTTAATGAAGGACCTTTTGAAATAAATAATGTTTTAGAGCTCCCAAGTAACATGACAAAAGGAGAATTCAATTTAGAAGTGGCTTTGACACATCCAAATATTGAATCAATTGTTACATTTGGGGAAAAAATAAAACTCATTTCTGAAGGAATTACAGGAACTTCTGGATTATCATTTGATTATAAAGGATGTGGATTGCTAATGTTGTGATGTATGAGTATGAGTAATATTAATTTATATAAGAAGATAAATAAATCATTTACTACAAAGGTAATTTTCCGATTAGGTGATGATGCTGGTTTTTTCTCAGAATATAATAACATGATCCTTGCAATGCTCTATTGCTTAGATCATCGCTATCAATTTGTATTATCATCAAAAAATGCTAACTTTTCATTTGATATAGGGTGGAACGATTATTTCGAACCATTTACCAACGAATGTAATGCAAAATGGATTATGCCGTATAACCATCGACCATATTTAATTAACATCAGACTACCTTTTCTCTTACGTGTTTTAAGAAGACTAAAAATATATACACCACCAGATAGATCCTTTTTTCTGTCTTTGTTAAAGAGGACAAACAAAATATTGTTGACACAAGACATCTTTGTACAAGCTCACACTTTAAACACCAATGAAAATTTTGAATTCTCAACACTGGGTATTCAAGGATCTATTCGAAGCGCTTGCCGGAAATTGGTTGAACTAACATGGAGATTTAACCCTACTACTCAATCAGATATAAATGACAAAATACAATCCCTTCAACTTCCCGAACGTTACCTAGGGTTTCACATTCGAAGTGGTGACAAAAATGCAGAATATCCCTTAATTTCACCTTTTGTTTACGTTGAAAATGCAAAACGCTTCAGTAATTTAACCAAGGCTTTCGTGTTGACAGATGATTATAAAGTGATTCTTGAATTGCAAAATGAATTCCCAACATGGACATTTTATACTTTATGCGAAAAAAATGAGCATGGTTATTACCATTCAGAATTTACACAGCAACCAAAGAATGACATAAAAGAAGCCCATATTAAATTATTTGCCTCCATAGAAATATTAGCAAAAGCAGATCATTTTATTGGCACCTACAGCTCAAACCCAGGCATGTACTTAGGAATGCGGATGGATCCTGAAAAATGTCATGGCGTCGATTTTGATAAGTGGAGAATCTGGTAAAATTCACTAACTATTTAACATGAAACCTACAATTATTTGTTTAACACCTGTAAAAAACGAGGCATGGATATTAGACCGTTTTCTACAAGCAACTAGCTTATGGGCGGATTTTATTATCATTGCGGATCAGATGTCTACGGATGGTTCGCAAGAAATTGCTAAAAAATATTCCAAGGTAATTTTAATTGAAAATAAATCGGAAATATTTAATGAACCTGAGCGGCAGAAACTATTAATAAATGAAGCAAGAAAAATTGAAGGGCCTCGTTTATTGATTACATTAGATGCCGATGAAATGTTTACTCCAAATATAATGACCTCACCCGAGTGGAAAACAATTTTAAATTCCCAACCTGGTACAATATTTAGATTTCAGTGGGCTAATTTACGCCCAGATATGCAAAACATGTGGATGTCCTCTTTTCTTCCTTTAGGATATATGGATGATGGAAATATACATAGTGAAACAACTAAAATACACTCCACAAGGATACCTCTGCCAGCTAATCATCAAGAGATTATATTAAACCAAATTAAAGTCATTCATTTTCAATATACGGATTGGGAAAGAATGCAAAGCAAACATCGTTGGTACCAATGTTTTGAACGAATTAATTTTCAGTGGAAAAGCAACCTGGATATTTTCAGAATGTATCATCATATGTATGCAATTCCATCAAATGATATTGTTTCTATTCCTAAAGAATGGATTGACGAGTATAAAAAACTAAATATTGATATTTTGAATGTAAATTTTGAAACAAAACTTTGGTGGGATGATAAAGTACTTGAATTTTTTGAAATATATGGAACTGATAGGTTTAGAAAACTATATATATGGGATGTAAGTTGGGAAAAAAAATCAAAGATATGGGGGGAAAAAAATATCAAATTGTATAAAGATCCCAGAACTTTAATCGATAGAATCGTACAATTTTGGCTTTTAAAAAGTCAACCTTATTATCCATCAAGAAATATAAGACGCGTTGATAGAATCATTAAAAGACTCTTGAAATATTAGAAAATCTAACTGCAAAAAGAATTAATTAACCACACTCAGCTTTTCTTTCTCATCTAACACCTTCAACATGTACATCCACGAAAGGGTACTACTCCCCACGATCAAAAGCATCATAATCCAAACCATTCACGGATTTTGAGTCCTCCTATGCAATAATGAACTTTGCAATATGATATCTATTTTTGTCGTACAACACCAGCATAGAATGTGACAAACTATCTATACATATCATTAATGAATTATTAAATATTATGCCAAAGCTCTCCATTATCACCTACCTCAATAACCGTGATGGATCGAAACGTACCACAAAAACCACGACGCATTGACCTTTGGTCAAATGCTTCAAAATCTCATCGCCAAGACGCATTGACCTTTGGTCAAATGCTTCTGAATCTCATCGCCACGTTGTGGCTTGTAGAATCAGAAAGGTGCAACGCACCGTAAAGAAATTCAGCTTTTGTTCGCAAGGACAAAAGCAACGAAAAGAAGTTGTAATTTTGCCATTCAGAACAAATGCATAAAATTAGATAGAACATGCCAAAGCTCTCCATCATCACCATCAACCTCAATAACCGCGAAGGATTGGAACGTACCATCCAAAGCGTAATAAACCAAACATTCACCGATTTTGAATACATCATTATCGACGGAGGCAGCACCGATGGCAGCG
>DTPJ01000664.1 GCA_011334435.1 Candidatus Poribacteria bacterium
GTTTTAACTCATTTTTATCCCTTTCTATCCAATTGCCCCGTTGTTCTTGAATCATGTCATCAATTATTGCCTGTTGATCCTCTGGATTTATAAGGTTATTAATGTCAATCTGACTATCAAGCCTTTGATCTGTCTCATTTATCTGCTCTGATGGCGCTGATTCGGTTTCGTTTTTGATCTCATCTGCCTGTTTTTGATTTTCTGTTGTCTGCTTTGTTTCTGTTTTTTCCTTCATTAAAGGTTTATCAGTTTGTCCTGTTTTGGTTCTTTCATTTTTAGGCTTTGCTTTTTTTGTATCTGCAAGCAAATTCCGCATACTGAAATTGAAACCAATATTAAAACTTGTTGACATAGAGGCATCTTTTTCATTTCTGATCCAGTTTTCTCTAAAATCATATCTTCCGTTTATAGATGGTCTAAATCCGAAATATTGTCTAAGTGTAGGTCTAAGAGAGAATCTTTGATCTCTACTGGAAATAATGAATTTTCCGATAGTTTTGCTTCCTGTTGTCGTATCTTTTTCAAGCTCCCTACGAATATCATAAGCAGGATTTATGCTGAAGCTCTTTGAGGGTGATATTTGGATTGATATACTACCGCCATCAATTATAGAGTCGCCATATCTTCCATAATAATATGATTCAGAAGTGTATTTGCTAGTTGCTTTGCTTGTGTCAACATTTGCTTTTTCGTGATTATAATTAAGGTTAAATGATAGTTTATTGCCTAAATTATATCTTAATCCACCTGAGTATAGATCGCTTAATTCTAATCCTCTACTTTCATTCCAACTTTCTTGATTATCATAAGAAAATGACAGACTTGGAAGTTTAGGTCTTTCAAGATTAATGCTGAAAGTTTTGTTGTCTGTTACAGTCTTTCCACTACCATAATAGCTTATCATTCCAAGTTCCCTGATGCTCTCCATCTCATTATGTCTTATATCAAAAGAGAGAGGTAGCCAACGGATCAAGGTTAATTCTGTGCTTACATTGTAATCATAACTACTTGTGCTATATCCCATACTCATTTGGCTAAACCGACCTGTTTGCCCAGCGGAATTTTCAAATTCCTGATCTTGTTTTGAGTAACCAGCCATTAATGTAAATACTTGTGATAAATCAGTGTATAGATCAAATCTTCGCGCCCAACCAGTCTTGACATAAGGTTCATTCAGATGAATCTCGTTTATCCATATCTCACCTTCAATTGGGAATTCTGTTGTATTTCTAATTGCTATAAGCACTTGGGCAATATTAGTTATAGACGGATCATTTACTGGTTTAAGGCTGTCGGGATGTCCGTCTTTATCTTCATCATCTAATGGGATCGTAATTAGTTTCCAGCCAACCCAATCAACAGTTTTTGTCCATTCATAATAGCCTCTTCCGCCTATACTGGAATATGAATAATAGGAGTATCCAGTATAAGTGTCTTCATCAGGGTTCTTTGTTGTTATAGGGCTACCAGCGCCAAAATCGTCAACGTTGCTACCAAATCTGAGAACCAAAACAGATTTTGATCCGTCGCCATGAATCCAAAGCCTAATATTTCTATGTCTTGAAAAATCCTGACCTTCGCCTCGCCTTAGACCAGATAATTTTCGCATCGTGTAAACTGTCATGGTAGGCTGAATCTTATATGTTATCGTCAAAGATTGCTCTCGTCTTTCGCTTTCAAAGGAAAACGCACTTTCAACATAAGGATGCAACGCCTTAAAATCTTTGTCATTTTCTATCGTTTTATATTCTTTGAGATAATCATCAAATTCATAGTTATTTTTTGTCCCTACGGTTATTTGGTTTTCTTCATCTTTTGATAATTTCCCTGTGCTGTCAACGACAAGACCTTTCTCCCATCTGTTTCCAACAGCAGAGATGGAATACCATTGTAATTTTCCTGTAACGGTTCCGGGGACAGTTTTTTCAAGCCATATCCTCGCATGTCTTATAACGCCCCAACTTGGGGATCGTCCTTCGGGCATTGCAGATTCAATTGGTATGCTAAGAAATATCCATCCAGAATCGCGATTTTCCTTTCTGATCCATTCTGACGGTATCGCATTAAGCGGTATAGAAAACTCAAAATAGGAATTCATGGTATCAAGGACAACATCACCGTCAAGGTCTTCGGAATCAAGAATTGAATTGTCACTGCCAACCATGATCTTTTCTGTTCCGCTATCATAAGACCAACCTATATCTTCGCCAAGATCAAGACTTCCATTTCCTTTATATCTATCTTTTTCGGGGAGATTCTCCTTATTCAGATCGAGAATATCTACCTTGCGGTCTCCATTTGTGTCTTTCAAATCTGATGGTAAATCTTCGCTATCAAGTATATTGTCCTCATCGGTATCTTCGCTTACTGTTCCTAAGTCTATATTGAAAGTTACATTTTTATCTCCCTCAACTTTTAACCATACTTCCAAAAATTCATAGTCGCTAAAATCCGATCCTGTTGGAGATATAGAATAAGACAAAGCCCCCCAAGATTTACTGTCATCTAATTCATAGCCTATTTCCATCACTTGATACTGTGAAAGAGTTGTAGAAAGTGAATTGATCTGAGAAGCGGAGACTTCTTTATTTTTCATATAATTGCCAAAACTTGCCTCTTTATCTTTCTTCGCTATATGGAATATTGCCCTATTATTTATTGATGCGTTTGTATTCTGGCTAATTGGAACACTTCCGACCTTCCAAGAGAATTTATATGGTGAAATTCTTGAACTTTCTTTTGCACCTTCCATACTATCTATTATTGCATAACCTACGCTATTAGGATTGTTTCTGCTATAAGCAGTTTCTCCGTTTAATGAGATAAACCATGGAACTTTCCCTTTGACAGAGATAAACGGAACTAAACCGATAACTCTCGCTGCATTAAACTCATGTCCCCATGATCCATTCATAACAAAAGCTTGAAGACGATTTGGAGCGGAATTCACATCGGGAATATCAGTAGAACGTTGTCCTGCGTTATACACATAACCGAAAGATAAGTTTAACCCTCTACTTCCGCCTGTTGTATAATCCATACCTCTTGCTCTTGTTCCTCCATAACCGCTGTAACTGCCGTATCGTCCCCGTCTTCCGCCGTAATAGCTGTAACTATCATATCCACCATACCCACCGTAACTCCCATATCCACTATAACTGTCATACCCACCATATCCGCTGTAACTGTCATATCCGCCATAACCATAACTGCTGTCATAATAACCTGATCCATAAGTGCCTCCATAGCTAGAAGCATAATCGCTGGAATATCTACTACTATAATCAAAGCTTTCTTGGCTTCGCATAAATGGACTACTAGAATCTGTAAATGGATTTACTTGATCTCCTTGTGTAGGTTGTCTTGATGGAGTTTCTGTTTTTTTCTGTTCTTGTTCCTTTTTCTTTTTGGGAATATAGGTATAGTCTGCCCA
>DTPJ01000568.1 GCA_011334435.1 Candidatus Poribacteria bacterium
AGTAATCAGCTATTGTTGATGATTTTTCACCTGTTATATAGTTAAACCCAAATGCAAAAATGGCAAATATAATAACTATCAAGCTAATTATAGGCAATATTTTACTGCTATTTCTTCTAAGAAAAGTATAACCGATTAGTGAGATACAAAGCAGATACGAAAATAAAAATATGCCAATTATTTTATATGACGGATAGATAACTCGGCTGTTTTCAGATATAAATCGGGAGATATTTTCATAATTTGGTTCTTTGAGTTTGTCTTTTAGGTTAAGAATTAAAGACCAAAGTTCATTATTTCCTTTCCATGAATTGAATATAGGATCAGAAAAATTATATCCGAGAAATACTATTTCTCCAATACCTATATGCTTTTCAGATATAATAGGTAAACCGTCTTCTTCGGCAATAATAACTCTGCTATCCATATCTAATTCTGATAAAGCTACAACAGTTGGGGTATTTGGCAACTCATAGCCGAAATAATTGCTCATAGAAGGTATAGATTGGATAACCTTTACGCCTTTGATCTTAACAGGCAAAAATGGCTCAATAAATGAACCTATAAGATTTTGTGAATCTGATCCGCCTGATACGATCAATGTCCCTCCGCTATATAGCCAATCAGTCAAAGCCCGTCTTTGGTTTTCAGATATTGAATCTGATGAAAAATTGCCTAAAACAACCGCATCTACTATATCATAACCGATCCATTTATTTGGGAGTTCCTCAACTTCTACGTTTGCGACATAGATTTTCTGCGATTGATCTATATTCAAAGTCTTTCCATCTTGATCAACAACTACAATGAGTTTACTATCTTCAGAGATAATGTTGAATCGTATTTCTTTCTCTAAAATTAGCTTATTGTTATTATCTGTCAATTTAACTTTGGCGATCTTTCCGACTTCATCAGGACGAATATATAGATATTTTTCCCATTTTGAGTTTCCAATTGTTGATATTGGAGTTATATAAGTCTGTTCATTTGAGCCATCATAAACAGTTACTGATATGTTGCCGATAAAGCTTTCACCATTGCTGTCTATCTCAATTCGCAAAGGAAGCCAATGTCCTTGTTTATGATAATCCTCAAATATTGTCTTTATCTGCATTCCGATTTCAGAAGGCAAAGTATCAACATGAAAGATGATTAAGAAGAGAAAAATTGATAAGATGAGTGTAATTTTGGTCATTGTTGGATAGTAATGAATAATTAGCAGTTAGTCATTAGTTTTGTGTCTCAATAGTCTCTTGATTTCCCTTCGCTTAGCCATTTAACCAGCGCATCTCTACTAAATCGCCATTTCCCATTGATCTTGCGGGCAGGTATATCTTCAGTTGAAAGCAATTCTGTCATTTCCTCCTCAGAAATATCTAAAAATTCGCTTGCTTCTTTCAAGTTCAGCACTTCCTTTGAGGATTTTATTTCCGATACCTTTTGCTCATAGCTTAAAATATTCATACCATCATTACGGAAAGTTATATTTTGTATCGGTTGTTCTTCTTGCAATTGCACAGTTTGGACGACAGACCTTGTCCATTGAAGATCAACTCCATATTTATCCAAGATTTTTGAGGCAACACCATCTTTTTCGCGGATAAGTCCAAGCAATATATGTTCAGTCCCTAAATATTTATGACCCATTATAGCGCTTTCTTCTTCTGCTAATTTTAATACCTCTTTGGCTTTATCTCCTAATTGTAATTTTCCGATAGTCGTTTGTTGTCCGCGAGTTCTTACTTCCATAATGCTTTCAAGCTCTGATCTTATGTCATCAATACTGATCAATTTGTCTTTAAGTATATCTATGGCAGTTCCTTCGCCTTGACGGATCAATCCAAGAAGAAGATGACCTGTGCTTATATGATCATGCCTAAGCCTTGTTGCTTCTTGTGTGGCATAGCGGATAGCCATTCTTGCCCGTTCGCTGTATCTCATCTCTGTTATTCGCCTTCAGATGTAGATGTGAGAAAATGTTGATCTGTTAGTTCCATATCAAAGCTATCATAAACGCCGATATTTAAGACTTTCATTGCTTCCCCTGCTAAATAAAATGAACCTGTTATGCAGATCAAGTCCAATGGAGTTGCCATTGATTTAGCAATTTCTATTGCTGACCGTGCATTTTGAGTGATTATGAAGTCGTCACGGAATTCTATCAATTCCTCTCTGATCGCTTCTGGACTCATAGCTCGTGGATTATCAACTTTTGTGAGGATAATTTTATCTGCTATTGGACATAGATGCTCTCCCATGCCTTTTACGTCTTTATGTAAAGAGACCCCTAATATTAATATCAATTTTTGGTATCCAAAAGTCTTTCTTATAGTTTCGCTTAATGCCTTTGCAGATGCAGAGTTATGGGCAACATCAATTATAATAATAGGATTATACTGCACCACCTCAACCCTTGCCTTTAATTTAGCGTTAAATATACCGCTTTTAATGCTTGCAGATGAAATTTTAATCCCATGAAAACGAAGGCACTCAATCGCCCCTAATGCTGTTGTCGCATTTATTATCTGATGTTCGCCAAGCATTTGAACGGTTAATTTATCATATCTGCCAAAGATGCCGTAAACGTTGAATTCATTAAAGGCGCCTGTATATGTTTTTTCATAAGTAAAATCTTGTCCTACTTGAAAAAGAATGGCGTTTTTATTTTTACAGGTATCTTTTATAACTTTCAGTGCTTCTAATTCCTGCGGGGCGGATACGACATAGCCATTTTCTTTGATTATGCCTGCTTTTTCGCCTGCAATTGCTGTCAAGGTATTTCCAAGACTTAGCATGTGGTCATAGCTTATTGGGGTTATAACTGATACCAGAGGGTTGACTACGTTTGTTGCATCTAACCTTCCACCCATGCCAACCTCAAACACCGCGAAGTCAACTTTTTCAAGCTCAAAGAATAGCATCGCAATAGCGGTATATACATCAAAAAAGGAAATCTTGCCGATAGTATCTTCTTGTTGCCTTAATTTTTCTACGTAAGGCTTAACATATTCAACCATCTTGCAGACTTGCTCTTTTGAGATCATCTCATCGTTTATGACTATTCTCTCTCTAAAAGTGATCAGATGTGGTGAAGTATAAAGTCCGACTTTATAGCCTGCGGATTTGAGAATTGTAGAGACGATGGCGGAAGTTGATCCTTTGCCTTTTGTTCCAGCGATATGGATGACTTTAAGTCTGAGATGTGGGTTGCCTAATAATTCAAGAAGACGTTCAACCCTCTCTAACTTCCATCCGAAAGGATCGTAAGGTGCTGCGATCCTTTCGTAGTCTATAAAACTTTCAATATATTCTATTGCCTGTTCATAAGTGATCATATCAGCAATAATTATAGGTTTATGTCAGGAAATAACAACCAATGTAAACTCACTTATTTTTTATAGTTCCCCAAGTTGCTGCCAATTTTTGAT
>DTPJ01000808.1 GCA_011334435.1 Candidatus Poribacteria bacterium
GAAAATCCTTATGAGGTTGTGACAAAAATAGTAAAGACCGAGCCAAGAAATGGAAAGTTGGTATTTACATTTAAACCTGCTTCGGTTTCATGCTTCTCTATTTTATTGGATTGATAGACAAGGAGAATGTAATGTGTCAGGCAACCATTGCTTTTAGTATTATGGTTTTTGTATTAAACACAGGGTCAAGTGATCAGGAACTGCTTCCGATGCCGATAAATTGGCATATTCCTAAGCCTTCTGTAACTACACCTGGGACAGAATATAAACCGCCTGTTAATGAAAATGTTGTGCCTTCTGAATATGCACCGAAGATTTACGAAAATAGCGGAGACGCTGGTCCTGATCAATCGTTTTTTATCGTTGGCTCTGGACTGACTGAAAATGTCTTCGTATGGGGACGAGACGCACAAATGCCAGAAGGTCGCAGATGGGACGCTCAACCTTACCTTGTAAATGATAATTATCTTGCAATAACTCTGCCTGAACGCTCCTATGACTCAGTTTATCTTATATGGATAAAAAACTCTCATGGCTGGTCACGTCCTATAAGACTGAATGTCCCACAAGTTTGGTGGTGTTATCCAAAGCACCCAGTTGCAGGTCAGGAAGTCAGAATTTTTGGGCGAGACTTGGCACGTCGTCCAGATTATACAACAGCTTTTGTCTATATAACAAAACATGGCTCTCAAGGTAAATGGCTTGATGTGATAAAAGCTGATAAATATAGCGCGACTGTCAAATTGCCTCATAATCTTTCATCAGGCATCTATCAACTTTGGCTTCATGCAGGCAACGGCGGTCAATTTGGATGGAGTGAACCTTTGGAAATAACCGTCTGTGAAAGTCCCGAGATAAAGACAAGAGTTTTACACGTAACAGATACAGATGTTGACTTACATAAAATCATTCACGATTTTGCAGAAAAAGGCGGAGGAACATTAAAACTCAATGCAGGCATGTATCATTATCGTGGAACTCTAAAAATACCTGATGACGTGACATTAGAGGGTGCAGGGATCGGAAAAACGATACTTCAAGTAGAACATAGCGAAAGTCAGGATTTTGTCTATTCCGTAGCGTTAGGATGGGATATTGCACCCGGAAGGATTCATACGCCCGGCGACATTATGGAATACAAGCTAAATGTCCCTATATCTGGCAAATGGAATGTCTGGGTGCGATATGCTACTGAAATGTCGCCGTGGAATCAGTCAGGGGTTAGTGGAAATATGACGTTACAGGTTGATAATGGACAACCTGTGCCGATGCTAAATCTGCCAAATACGGGTAGTTTCGGAAGTTTCAAATGGTCTTTATGTGCAAGCCTTGATCTAAAATCTGGTGAACATCGCTTGCAATGGAAAAATGTTAAAGGCGGAGGAATAAGCCTTGATGCTTATGTATTCGCTCTTGATCCTGATTATCAACCGAAAGATAATCCATTTCCAGAGACAAGCGATCATGTTATAGTCTTACAAGGTGAGAACGTAACGCAATTTAAAACAAAGGAAGGCGAATTGCCCGGACGCATAACCTCGGCGATATGGCTTGCTGGTGATAATTCAGCGATTATGGACTTGACAATCAGTGGAAATCCACAGATCAGCGATGGTGTGCTTATACAAAGCGACAAGCCGTTGAAATGGGTCAATAACTGCCGAATTGAGAGATGCAGAATATCCGATTTAGAGGGAAAACACGCCGAAATTTGCGGTGTCAGATTTGTCAGGGCAAGCAATGCCTTAGTAAAAGACAATGAAATATATGCCAGAGCGCCGTTATTTCTTAGCGGTATAAAATATAGTAATTTAAGCAATAACAAACTTTATCCTGTAACAAGATTTGGGGGAAATTCAGAAGGTGCTATATTAGGAAGAACTGATATTATAGAGGAGTGCGTAATTGAAAATAATATCGTCTGCTCACCATCAGGAAATGAAGCAGGCGGTCCTCTTGCAAGACGATTGATATGGGTATCCACTGGACGAGGCTCTGTAAGCAAAAACTGGTTTGCAAATAACGGAGTTGAACAACCAAAAGGTCATGGATCAGTGATCGGCGCTGGTCCGATGAGATTTGGCGGAGTTGCAGGCACAGATCAAAATGTCGGCGAGATGATATTATTTGAAGCTAATCACCGAACTATGTATTTCGGTCCTATAGCTGACGCAGGCGAACAGTTTATAATATTGCCAAAGTCTATATCTCCTACACCTGATAATTTGTTGGGAAATGTCAAAAGAGAGGACTTAGCTTATAATGAAGATGGAGAAGAGACCTATTTTCGTCCACCTGACAGAGATGATGGCTCACAAGAACCGCCTATTACTGAATATTATGTCTCAATATTCAAAGGTCAGGGACAAGGACAGACAAGACGTGTCGTTGCCCGTGATGGTGAAAAATTATTATTGGATAGACCATGGAACGTCCCTCCAAAATCTGGTAGCATAGTAGCGGTTGGAACTGCGTTTTACCGAAACCACATAATCGGCAATTATACCCCTGACGGCATGACTGGTATTCAGCTTTGGATCTCTTGTATGGAGAATATCGTATCAGCTAACAGCATCGCCAGAATGCGACGTCCTGCTTTATTTTTATATTCAAATGGCACTACACTTGCCAGCTCTATGCCAAGGACATGGAATCGCGGTATCAGTCCACTTTTCTTTAACCATATTGAAGGAAATCGGGCTATAGATTGTAACGCAGGGGTTTTAGTAACAAGTGGAGATGATGGCAAAATACCAATAAACTTCCCAAGAGCGTTAGGCAATGTTATCCGTCATAACTCTTTTGAACGAAACCGCACTGATGGCGTTATAATTGCCAGTCGGAAAAGCAATCCCGCAGAAGGTGATACATCGCCATCAATATTGGGAACAGTCGTAGAATTCAACGTTGTCAGGGATTCGTCAATAGCGTTTCATTCAGGCAATAGCAGTGATGGTGTCCTTTTCAGACGTAATCATGCTTATTTTTGGTATCCTGTCAATAATTCTACTGAACCAACGGTAGGATTTCAGGTTGATGTTCCTAATGCAGATGTAGTCATTGACAAAAACGAAGTTGAGGGCAAAGGTGGAGAGGGAAATCCAAGAAATGTCATTGAGATAAAGAAAGCGGATTAGATTATACCTCGTGTTCAGTTCGTTCAAGGACGGTTTGTTTTAATGATTCCGAGAGGCGATTGAAATATTCTGAATATCCGCCGATCCTGATTATCAAATCTTGATATTTTTCTGGGTGTGCTATTGCGTCACGTAAGACCTCTTGATCAACTACATTTATCTGCAACTGCATTCCGCCCATATCAAAATACGTCCTGATAAGATTTTGAAGTTCAATGCGGTCTTCTTTTGATGAAAAAATTCGCTTTATAAATCTAATATTGACGACAAGCGTTCCCGGTGCAA
>DTPJ01000864.1 GCA_011334435.1 Candidatus Poribacteria bacterium
ATTACCAGATTTAACAAGAATAAATCACCGCCAATTACAGATCACTGATTACTGATTACTGATCACTTTTTCTTGTGTTTCTGTGGCTGATAACCTTTTACCTAAAATTTGAATTGGACTGCAAGGAGATGCAAAATGAAATTTTTAATTCCTTTAATTTTGGTAGTAAGTCTATGTATCTTTGGATGTGGAGCTAAAAATTATTCTAATATTAGCAAAGAGGAAAAAATTACTATCGGAGTGCTTTATTTTGAAAGAAACTCTGATATGAAAGAGTTAGAACCATATCGGGCTGGTCTTACTGACATGTTTATTACAAAATTCAAAGAGTTAATGCCAGAAATGAACGTAATTGAACGAACCAAATTAGATAATATAATGGCTGAACATCAACTTACCGAGATGGGAGCAATTGACCCAGATACAGCACAAAAAATAGGTCGGCTACTTGGGGCACAGACTCTATATTACGGCTCTTTTACAACTTTTGGGAAAGAAATGTGTCTTGATGCTAGGCTTGTGCGAGTTGAAACTGGCGAGATACTTGTCGCTGGCAATAATAGATGTGGTATTACTGATAAAAATGTCTTTGATACCGTTGATAAAGTTGCTAAATTGGTCACTACACGTATGAAAGCTAATTATAAAGAACTCCTCGCTGATGTTTATTATTCCAAGGGCAGGACAGCAGAAGAAAACGGCGACAAAAACGGTGCTATCGGATTTTATAATCAAGCATTAAAGTTTTCTCCGTCTCATCAATTAAGCAAAAAAGCCATTGAAAGGCTAATGAAAGGCTAAAAGCTTCTTGAAAGGTAGTTTCTAAATATGAGTAAAAAACCAAATATTTTACATATTTTCACAGACCAACAAAGATTTGATACAATTGGGGCATTAGGCAATCCTGTCATCAAAACGCCAAACCTTGATAAGCTTTGTGAGAATGGCGTTGTTTTCACAAATGCTTATACGCCATCGCCTGTCTGTGTCTCCGCCAGATGTTCAATGATATTCAGTCAATATCCGATGAACACAGGTTGCTATGAGAATACTATCATGCCGACAGACGATCGTCAAACATTTATGTCAGCACTGACAGAAGCTGGTTATCGGACTCATGGCATAGGAAAGTGTCATTTTACACCAGACACATTTGCCCTCCGCGGATTTCAAAGCAGAGAAAGGCAAGAAGAAGGCGGAGCGAATGATATTGAGAGAAATCCATACTTCAAAGCCATATACGATGCAGGATATAAGCATATCTGCGAAGCTTACGGAATAAGGGGCGAGATGTATTATATCCCGCAACCATCACAACTTCCCCCAGAGCTACATCCAACTCAATGGATCGGAGATCGCACAATAGCATTTATCAAAGCACAATCAGACGATCAACCTTGGTATCTTTTTTCAAGCTTTATACATCCTCACCCGCCGTTCACCCCACCTAATCCTTGGCATAAGCTTTATCGTTCATCATTAATGCCATTGCCAAATGTTCCAGATGACGTATCCGCATTACAAACTTACGTCAACAGATGTCAAAACCGCTACAAATATAGGGATCAGGGCATAGATAAAAATCTGATACGTTGTATAAAAGCCTATTACTATGCCTGTATATCATTTATAGACTTTCAGATCGGCAGGATACTTAAAGCATTGGAAGAAACAAGACAATTACAAAATACCTTGATCCTTTTTACAAGTGACCATGGCGAGCATTTAGGCGATTATAATTGCTTTGGCAAGCGGAGTATGCACGATTCTTGTGCAAGGATACCTTTTATTATCAGTATGGCTGACAGATTTGACGGCGGAAAGGTCTGTGATGTCCCAGTTAGCCTCGTTGATGTCGCACCTACGTTTTTAACCGTTGCTGGAACATCACTGAAAAGCCATCAACCTGACGGCGTTGATGTTTTTGATATTTTGACAGGCAAATCTGATCGTAAGATGGTATTCAGTCAACATTCCTACGCACGCGGAAACCCGATAAGTAACGCAATTCCAAAGGAATATCTACATGATCAAGACCTCTGGCATGCTAATATGTCACAATATATGGCGGTAAGCAAAGAATGGAAATACTTTTACAGTGCACCCGATGATCAGGAGTTTCTCTTTGATAAAATCCGTGATCCTTATGAGACCCGAAATAAAGCAGGGATCGTATTTTGCCAAAAGACATTGATTGAGATGAGAAAAGCCTTGTTTGAACATTTAAGACAAGGCGGAGAGATAAAAGGTATTGATGGCGATAATTGGAGAAAATTCCCAAAACCAGATTTTCCAAATGATCCTGATGCGGGGCTTCTTATACAGGACGGATACACCCCATGGACTGATACATTTATCCCAGGTTATTCGGATAGGTGAAAATAAATGTCAACCTTAACACCATTGATGAAACAATACCATAATGTCAAACGACAGTATCCAGATGCCATAATGTTTTTTCGCATGGGCGATTTCTATGAGACGTTTTACGAGGACGCTAAGATCGCATCTCGTGTATTGGGGATCGCATTGACATCAAGGGACAAAGACAGCGGAGAACCTGTCCCACTTGCAGGATTTCCGCACCATGCCATAGATACATATCTCGCCAAATTCGTCAAAGCGGGATATAAAGTCGCAGTATGCGAACAGATGGAAGACCCAAGAAAAGCCAAAGGTATAGTTAAAAGAGAGGTTATCAGGGTTGTCACACCGGGAACTGTTATAGAGCCGAATATATTGGATCAGAAGACGAACAATTATTTAGCATCAATAAGCAAGATAGACAATAAATATGGTTTTGCGTATGTTGATCTGTCAACAGGTGAATTCTATGTTACTGAGCTTGATACTCCAAATAAGCTATTGGCAGAGATAGAAAGAATTCATCCTGCTGAATGTATAATTAGCGAACAATTTGAGAAAGAGGTAGACATTCTAAAAACCATAACTGCGACAGTCAATCCTGCAATCAATAAAGTTCCGTCATGGGTTTTTTCCTATGATTCCGCAAGATCGGAGCTGTTGGATCATTTCCATACAATAACATTAGACGGCTTTGGATGTGAAAACATACTATCCGCTGTATCATCTGCTGGGGCACTTATATATTATCTTAATGACACACAAAAGCAGAAAGTCCAGCATATCAGATCGCTAAGCACATACTCGCTTGATGAACACATGATCCTTGACGCTGATACTCAACGAAACCTTGAATTAATGCGATCTTTACGCGATGGCTCTGTCAAAGGCACATTGCTTGAAGTTCTTGATGAGACGTTAACGCCTATGGGTGGACGTAAAATGAGAAGTTGTATTCTCAGACCACTTATTGATACAGGACAGATCCGTTCGCGCCTTGATGCAGTGGCAGAATTTCATAGCAGGATAGTCTTTTTAGACGAATTTAGAGAG